>JAYVKX010000415.1:0-9852 GCA_043768005.1 Novosphingobium sp.
GCGCTGCGCAAGGATGGCTATCAGGTAAGTCAGGTCGAACTGGACCGATAAGGGACGTTTCTTCGGGCCTTTGTCACTGCAGCGTCTCCGCTGTGCAAAATAACCTCTGATTAACCGTGTTTTGTGGTTAAAAGACTTTCAACGCCGCGCCACCAAGGGCATAGTCTGGCTAGCTTGTGCAGCTTCCCGCTCGCAAAGTGGCTAGAGGATTATCTTCGCCCGTGACGGCACCTGTTCGCTTTCCCCGGTTCTTCGTGACGAGCCCCGCGCCGTGCCCGTATCTGCCCGGGCGGAGCGAGCGCAAGGTGTTTACCGAGCTTAAGGGCCCGCACGCCGATGCACTGAATGATGCGCTGGGCCGGATCGGCTTTCGCCGCAGCCAGACGGTGGCCTATCGCCCGTCCTGCATTGATTGCCATGCCTGCGTTTCGGTGCGGGTGGTGGCCGAAGAATTTCGCGCTTCATCTGCGCAGAAACGTAATTTGAAGCGCAATTCCGATCTGGTCGCCACGATGTGCCGCCCCTGGTCAACCGTGGAACAGTTTGACCTACTCCAGCGTTATCTTGGCGTCCGCCATCCCGGCGGCGGCATGGCGACAATGGATGAAACCGATTTTGCCGACATGGTGGAACACACCCCGGTTGATAGCTACGTTGTCGAATATCGCGAACCCGGGGTTGATGGCGTGCCCGGACGGCTGGTTGGCGCTTGTCTGACCGATCGGCAGGGCGATGGCTTATCGATGATCTACAGCTTTTATGATCCGGATCATGAAACGCGGACCGGCCTTGGCAATTACATCATCCTCGATCACATCCGCCGCAGCGTCGAAGCACAACTGCCATTTGTCTATCTTGGCTATTGGGTCGAGGGATCGGTGCGGATGCAATACAAGGTGCGCTACCGCCCGCTCGAAAGGCTGGGCCGCGATGGCTGGACCCGCTTTGACGATACCGAGCAGGACCGGCTTATTACGGCGGCCTCCGCTGCCAGCCGTCAGGATGCCCTGCCGCTGGACGGCAGTTCCAAGGATGGCGTTCCCGGCATGCAGGAACAATATCGCCTCATTGATTGAGCGCGCGTTTTGCGCCGCTGTGGCCGCTACGCTGCTGTGCGCCGCGCCGCTGGCCTATGCTCAAAACGGCGCTATTCCAGATGCACAGGTAGGCGACGAGCTTAAGGCCCTGATCCCCGATGCAGCGGTGGCCGATCCCGAAGGCTGGGCCAGGGCGGTGCAGCCAGGCGGACTGCCGCCAGCCGCTGCGTCAGAGCTTGATCCGTCCTCACCGCTGGCGGAACTGCCGGATTTTATCCTGCCGTGGCCGGATGAGGCGTTTCAGGTGCCGCAGCTCGCCCCGCTGGTCCCCGATCCCGATATTCAGCTGGCGCTTGGGGATCGCCCAAAGCCGGGCGAAACGACGCTTTCCGATGGCCAGGTCAGCCAGCTTTCGCCGCGTCTGTCGCTGGTGTTTTCCGGTGATGTTGCGGCACTGCCCGAACGGACCGAGCTGGAGGAGCGGTTCCGCGCGCTGTCTACGCTGGAACAGCTGGCCGGCGGTGAAAGCGATAACATCGCCCAGGTCGCGGTGCGCGCGCGCAGTGACAAGCTGCTGCTGGAACGACTGCTGCGGATCTATGGCTATTATGATGCACAGGTGCTGCAGACCGTCGGCGGGATCGAGCTGGGCCAAAGCACGGGGCTGGCGCAGAGCAAGGTTCGCTTCGATGTGGTGCCGGGCGCGCGCTACCGGTTTGACGCGATCACGCTGGGCGCGCTGGAGATGGCCGGGCCAGACTATCCCGCGCTGCGGGGAGGCTTCGGGATCCAGCCGGGCGACCCGCTGTATAGTGATGCGATCATTCATGAACG
Organism: Novosphingobium sp.; assembly: GCA_043768005.1. Classification (GTDB taxonomy): domain Bacteria; phylum Pseudomonadota; class Alphaproteobacteria; order Sphingomonadales; family Sphingomonadaceae; genus Novosphingobium. The sequence goes on from JAYVKX010000415.1 coordinate 1,872, forward strand.
CGCCGATCTGGATACGGCGCTGGGCGAAAGCGGCTTTGCCTTTGCCCGGCTGGGCGAACCTGATCTGCTGGTCGATCATGCCCGCGAAGCAGGCGATCTATCCCTGCCGGTTGCACCGGGGGGCAAATACCGGATCGGCGAAGTGATCAGCGATGATCCGCGCTTTCTTTCAGGCGGGCATCTGGAAATGATTGCCCGGTTCAATCGCGGCGATATTTACAAGCGGAGTGGGATTGATGATCTGCGCCGCGCGATCCTGGCGACGGGGCTGGTGTCCAGCGTTACCGTTACCCCGCGCGAAACTGCGCCGCCTGCTGCCGGTGAGGCCGGTACGGTGGCGCTTGATGTCGCGCTCGCCCGGGCGCCGCTGCGGACCATCGCCGGGGCAGCGGGGTATGATTCAGGCGATGGCTTCCGGGTTGAGGCCAGCTGGGAGCATCGCAATTTCTTCCCGCCAGAGGGAATGCTGCGGGTTCGTGCGGTGGCCGGGACCAAGGAGCAGCTGGCGGGTATCACCTTTCGGCGCAACAATTTCCGCGGCCGTGATCAGGTGCTGATGATCGATCTCTATGCCGATAATGTGAACCGCGATGCCTATGCCGCCCGGACGATTGCATTGACCGGAAACTTCGAAAAACTCTCCACGCTGATTTTTCAGAAGCCGTTTATCTGGTCAGCCGGTTTTGAAGCACTGCTGACCGACGAACGCGAAGCGACGGTACTGGGCGCGCCCAAGGTGCGGCGCACTTACACCATCGGTGCAGTCCCGTTGCGGGTGGCTTACGACGGTAGCGACAATCTGCTCGATCCCAAGCGGGGCTTGCGCGCAGCCTTGCGCATTTCGCCCGAGGTTTCGTTCCAGGGCGGCACAACCTCGACCTATGCCAGGCTTCAGGTCGATGTGAGTTATTATCTGCCAGCGGGGGAAAGTGTTGTGCTGGCGGCGCGGGCGCGTCTGGGTAGCATCCCGGGTACATCTCTTGCCAATATCGCCCCATCGCGTCGGTTTTATGCCGGGGGCGGCGGATCGGTGCGCGGCTTTGGCTATCAGCAGATCGGCCCGCGCGATGTGCTGGGCGATCCCAGCGGCGGGCGCTCACTCAGTGAATTCAGCCTTGAGGCGCGGGTTCAGACCGGGCTGCTGGGCGGGGCAATTGCGCTAGTGCCATTTGTCGATGCGGGTGCGGTTGATGCAGCTATTATGCCACATTTCAAAGACTTACGCATCGGCGCGGGGCTTGGCCTGCGCTATCAAACTGCCTTCGGTCCGATCCGCGTCGATATCGGCACGCCGCTTAACCGTAAACCGGGGGAAAGCCGGATCGGTGTCTATGTCGCGCTGGGGCAGGCATTCTGATGCTGCGCGGCTGGCGAAAATGGCTGCTGGCCGGGCTGCTTGGCCTGATTGCGGGTTTCGCCGCCACGTTGATCATCCTCAACAGCCCGATCGGCCATCGGATGATTACCGACCGGATTGCGCATTATGCCCCCGCCTCCGGCCTGCGGATCGATGTCGGACGGATCGAGGGTTCGCTATATGGCACGGCCCGGTTGCATGATGTTACCCTGTCCGATCCCAAGGGGCCGTTCCTGCGGGTGCCCGATGCCGAGCTTGATTGGCGGCCGTTCAGCTGGTTCCGCTCTGGCCTTGATGTCCGCAAGCTGATCGCCCATCGCGGGCTGTTGCTGCGCCGACCCGAGCTAAACCCCGGCGATCCCGATGCGCCGATCCTGCCCAAATTCGATATCAGGATTGACCGGTTTGAGCTTGACCGGCTGATCATCGCCAAGGGCATCGCCGGGCCGCAGCGCCGCCTTGATCTGATCGCGCGGGTTGATATCCGCAGCGGTCGCGCGCTGATCCGCAGTGAGGGGAAAATCGGCGGGACTGACCGGCTGTTCGCCCTGCTCGATGCCGCGCCTGCACGTGACAAATTTGATCTGCGGCTTGATTATTCGGCTCCGGCGGGCGGGGTGTTGGCTGCGCTGACTGGGACAAAACAGGACCTGCGCGCGCGGATTATCGGCGCAGGCAGCTGGCGGGACTGGAAGGGAGCGGCGCTGTTTGAGGAAGGTAATACACAGCTTGCCGCCTTCCGCCTGACCAATCAGGCCGGGCGCTACGCCATCCTTGGCCAGGCCCGGGCAGACGGGTTGCTGACCGGCTTTGCCCGCCGTGCAATGGGCGAAGTAATATCGCTGGATGCGCGCTGGACCCAGCAAAGCAGCGTCATCGATGGGCGTTTTTCCCTTGCCGGACAGCGGCTGCTGGCCACGGGTGCAGGCAAGGTTGATCTGGCCAGCAACAGCTTCGATCGCTTCGTGCTGACCGCGCGGGGCAGCGATCCGGGCCTGCTGGGCGATGGGGCGCAGCTTCAAGGGGCGACCTTAAACGCGCTGATCGATGGCAAGTTTCGCGATCTTTCGGTCGAACACACATTCACCGCCGCGCAGCTCGGCTTCGGCAAGTTGCGCTTCGATCAGCTTGCCCAGCGCGGAATTGCCCGGTTTGACGGGGCGGCATGGACGGTGCCGCTGAACCTTGCTGCCAGCCGGATAGTCACCGGCAATGGCTCGATCGATCCGCATCTGGTGGGGGCACAGGGCACTGGCACGCTGACATTGCAGGGCAATCGGCTGTCGTCTGACAATCTCACGCTGACGGTTCCGGGCCTTGGCGCGCGGCTGGCGCTGCGCGGCGATTTGCAAACAGGCAGTTTTGCGCTGGCGGGCCCGGCGGCGATGCGCGGCTTTGCCCTGCCCAATCTGGGGGCAGTGAACGCTGATGCCCAGATCGTGTTCCGCATCGGCGCGGGCTCACCTTGGTTGCTCAAAGCGCAACTGGCCGGGCGGATGACCCGATCCGACAATGCCACGCTGACCAGCCTTGCCGGAACCAATCTGCGGTTTGCCGGGGCGCTGAGTGTGGGCCAGCGCCAGCTGCTGCTGATCGAGCGTGGCAGCCTGAATGCCAGCAAGCTCAAGCTGGCGCTTAGTGGCCGGATGCTGCCCGATGGGCGAGTCAGCATCACCGGTAGCGGCCGCCATGTTGATTATGGTCCGTTCCGCATCGATGCCAGCTTTGCGGGGGAAGGTCCGCGCGCGGTACTGGTGTTCGCCAATCCACTGCCTGCGGCAGGGCTGAGGGATGTTCGCGTGGCGCTATCACCGATCCCGCAGGGCTTCCGGATCGAAACCCAAGGTGGCTCAACGCTGGGGCCGTTCAGCGGCACGCTGGGACTGTTTGCGCGAAGCGGCGGGCCGACGCGGATTGTGGTTGAGCGGCTTGAGGTGTGGAAGACTTCGGTCAGTGGTTCGGTGCAGCTGGTCAATGACGGAGCTGATGGCACGCTTGCGCTGGCGGGCGGCGGGGTTGATGGCACGGTGCGGCTGATCCCGCGCGGCGGCGGGCAGGGCTTTGATCTGGCGCTCACCGCCAAAAATGCGCGGTTTGGCGGCGATAATCCGCTGAGCATCGCTGCGGGGCGGATCAGCGCCAGCGGACAGATTGTGGGCGGCAAAAGCACGATCACCGGCAGCGCCTTTGGCGAGGGGATTGCGCAGGGCAAGCTGTTTATCGGGCGGCTGGCGGCCACTGCCAGCCTTGCAGATGGGCGCGGGCGGGTGACGGCTTCGCTCGCCGGGCGGCGCGGCAGCCGGTTCAACATGCAGCTCCAAGGTGATATTGCGCCGGGGCAGCTGGCCCTGCTGGGCAATGGTGATTTTGCCGGACGGCGAATTTCCATGCCGCGCCGCGCGTTGCTTACAGCCGAGGACAAAGGCTGGCGGCTGGCCCCGACGCAGCTCGATTTCGGCGGTGGACGGGTGATCGCCTCGGGGCAGATCGGCGGCGGCACCAGCGATATCCAGCTGGCGCTAAGCGATATGCCGCTCTCGCTGGCGGATATTTTTTATGCAGATTTGGGGCTGGGTGGTTCGGCTTCGGGACTGGTCGCCTATCGCGCAGGGCCCGGCGGAATTCAGGTCGGGCAGGCACAGTTGCAGGTCAAAGGGCTGAGCCGTTCGGGATTGGTGCTGACCTCGCGCCCGGTGGATCTGGCGCTGGTGGCCAATCTTGGCGCGACCACGCTGGAGACCCGCGCCGTGGTGCGCGAAGGCGGTGATGTGCGCGGGCGGATGCAGGGGCGGATCACCGGCTTGCCAGCTAGCGGCAGCTTGGCCGCAAGGCTTAGCGCCGGGAGCCTGTTCGCCCAGCTGCGCTATGCCGGGCCCGCCGATGCACTTTGGCGGCTGGTGGCGCTGGAGGCGTTTGATCTGACCGGCCCGGTCAACCTTGCAGCAGACGCCAGCGGCAGCCTTGCCAATCCGCAGATCCGCGGCTCGCTCGCCAGTGAAAATCTGCGGCTGCAGAGCGCGCTGATCGGCAGCGATGTGCTGGGGATCAAACTGCGCGGGCAGTTTGCGGGGTCACAGCTTGATCTGACCAGCTTTTCGGGCCGGGTCGCCAATGGCGGAACGGTGAGCGGCAGCGGCAGCGTGGATCTTACCAATCTGACCACCCGCGCGCCTTCAATCGATCTGCGCGTCGCGGCCCGCAATGCGCAGATATTGGCGCGCGATGATATGGCGGCGGCGGTCTCCGGGCCGCTGCGGATCGTCTCTGATGGGGTTGGCGGAACGATAGCCGGGCGGGTGACTATTGACAGCGGCCGCTGGCAGCTGGGCCGCGCTTCGGCAGTGGCTGCGCTACCCGCGATCCGCACCCGCGAGATCAATCTTGCTGCCGATATCGCCCCACCGCGCAGTTCAGCCGTGCCCTGGCGCTTCCTGATCGATGCGGCGGGAACCGATCGGATCACGGTTCGCGGGATGGGGCTGGATAGCGAATGGGGCGCGAATATCCGTCTGCGCGGGACCACCGCCACCCCGGCGATCTTTGGTGAGGCCGGGCTGGTGCGCGGCGGCTATGAGTTTGCCGGCAAACGTTTTGAAATGACTCGTGGGCGGATCCGGTTTGATGGCGGCAGCCCGCCCGATCCCCGGCTGGATATTGCGGCCGAGGCCGAAGTTACCGGTCTGACCGCGCGGGTTACCGTAACCGGCACTTCGCTGCGCCCGGAAATCACCTTCTCATCGATCCCCGCCTTGCCGGAAGAGGAACTGCTTGCCCGGCTGCTGTTCGGCGATTCGATCACCAAGATATCTGCGCCCGAGGCGATCCAGCTAGGCGCGGCGCTAACTTCGCTGCGCAGCGGCGGCGGGCTTGATCCGATCAACAAGCTGCGTGCGGCGATTGGCCTCGACCGGCTGCGGATCGTCGGTGCGGATGCGGTACTGGGGCGGGGGACGGGCATCGCGGCGGGCAAATATCTGGGCCGCCGGGTCTATGCCGAAATCATCACCGACGGGCGCGGTTACAGCGCGACGCAGATGGAGTTCAGAGTAACCAGCTGGCTCTCGTTGCTGGCCAGCGTTTCGACCATCGGCCGCGAGAGTGCGAATATCCGCGTCAGCAAGGATTACTGACGCGGATATTCCAGGATCAGATCAGCCCGGCAGACCGCTGATCGATTTCACTTCCATGAAATCCTTAAGGCCGAACAGACCGCCTTCACGGCCATTGCCCGACTGCTTGTAGCCACCAAATGGCGAGCCCGGTGCCGGGCCCCAGGTGTTGATCGCAACCATGCCAGCGCGCAGCTTGGGGGCAACGGCTGCCGCCTTGGTCGGATCGCCGGAGATTACCGCTGAGAGGCCGTATTCGGTGTCATTGGCAATGGCGATACCCTGTTCCAGGCTGTCATAGGCCATGATCGTGGCCACCGGCCCGAACACTTCTTCGCGCGCGATGCGCATGTCCGGGGTGACGCCAGAGAATACCGTCGGCTTGATGTAATAGCCGCGGTTGAGATCGGATGGACGGTCAGTCCCGCCGGTTTCCAGCGTCGCGCCTTCATCGATTGCGGACTGGATCAACCCCTGGATCTTTTCATACTGCGCCTTGTTGACCACCGGGCCGATGTGCATGCCTTCCTGCATGGGATCACCAACCGGCGTAGCCTCGAACATCGCCTTGGCAAAGCTGGCAGCCTCAGCCTCACGCTCACGCGGGACCAGAATGCGGGTTGGTGCGATGCAGCTTTGGCCGGTGTTGACCAATACGCCCTGCAGCGTTCCGGGCAGCACAGCGGCGAAATCGGCATCGGGCAGGACCAGATTGGGTGATTTGCCGCCCAGTTCCTGATGGACCCGCTTGACGGTGGGGGCAGCGGCCTGGGCCACCGCGATCCCGGCGCGGGTGGAGCCAGTGAAGCTGACCATCTCGATATCAGGGTGCGAGGCAATTGCGGTGCCCACGCCCAGACCATCGCCCTGGACCAGATTGAACACGCCCGGCGGAACGCCTGCAGCATCAAGGATTTCGGCAAAGATCGCCGCGTTGGTCGGGCATTCTTCCGAGGGTTTCAGCACCATGGTGTTGCCTGCGGCGATTGACGGGGCGACCTTAAGCGCGATCTGGTTGAGCGGCCAGTTCCACGGGGTAATCATGCCAACCACGCCGATCGGTTCATAGGCGATGGTTACACCGCCCTGCTTTTCGGTGAAGGCAAAATCCTTAAGCGCAGCAATCGTGCCCAGAAACCCGCCGATCCCGGCGCCAACCTGCGCGGTGATCGCAAAGCTTACCGGCGCGCCCATTTCATCGGCCATGGCCACGCTAAGATCGCCAGCGCGTTTCTTATATTCCTCGACAATGCGTTCAAGCAGCGCAATCCGCTCTTCCCTGGTGGTCTGGCTGAAGCTTGCGAAGGCGCGCTTGGCGGCGGCAACGGCAGTATCGACATCGGCCTTGGTGCCCAGCGTGATCGCGGTGCAGGCCTCTTCCGTCGAAGGGCTGATCACTTCGTGGCGCTTGCCGCCGATGCTATCCACCCATTTGCCGTCGATGTAATTTTGCAGCATCTCGCGCATTGCGAATCTCCCTTAATTGCTCGATTAATTTGAAACCTATTTCGGGAGCGCGGGCCATGATTGCAAGCGGCAATCGTCACTATGTGCCGGCGTAGAGACGGGCTTCTTCGGCGCGGCGCTTGATAAGGCCCGGCATCACTTTGCCGCCGGCGTTGATCCATTTGCCAAACTCGGCCCTTGCCTCAACATATTGGCCCGCGCTGTGAAGTCGGGTGAGGGTGGCCTTGGCAATTGCCCCTGTGTTGTAGTGGAATGAGGCGAGCGCATCGAACTGCGCAGGCGTGGTTGGCGCAGCGCCGATTGCGCGGGTAACATCGCGGGCATAGCGGCCCAGATCGCGCGCCAGCCGCACATCACACTCGGCCTGAGTCCAGATCAGACCAGGGGTGATGTCGGCTCCAGTCGAACCCCAGCCGATAGTCCAGGGATCGCCGCCACTGCCGGGATCGGGATAGGCCTCAAACTGGCCGTCGGCGCGCGCCCTGGCGCAGCCTTCCCACTTCTGGATCAGCGCGATCCCGGCGGGGCCGATAGCTCGGATAGGCGCAGCAGCGGGCCGATCCAGTGCCGCATCAATCGCGGCATCAAGCGCCGTAATCTCGCCTGCCCGGAACCCGCGCTCCAGCATATGGCGCACGGCATCGAAAATCGTCTTGCGGTTCATCAGGGTTCTGCCTCGCGGGGGGATGAGGCGCGGGCATTAGGCAAGAAGACGGGTTGTAGGAAAATGGTTTGTGGTCTGGCTGTCCGGTATCAGGACTGGGGAGGGGAAGCGATCACCGCAACAGACAGAACCTCGATCGCATCTTCCCTGCCGCCAAAGGGCAGAATTTCGCCTGTTTCTGCGCCCATCAGAGCGCGGGCCAGTGGCGCGGAAAACGCGATTCGCCCGGCCGCCGGGTTCGCCTCATCATCGCCGACCAGCGCTAGTGTGCGGGGCTTGCCACCTATCAGGAAGGTGACGCAGGTGCCAAATTCCACGCGATCACCTGCTGCGATCGGGACCAGTTCGGCGGTAACTTGCCGGGTTTGCCAATAGCGCAGATCG
>JAYVKX010000416.1:0-2875 GCA_043768005.1 Novosphingobium sp.
GATATCAACATCATCGATGTGGACAAGATCAAGCTGGGGCGGCCATGGCTCGCCTTCGATCTTCCTGCTGGCGGCAAGCGGCTGTTGCAAAAGGCTGAGGGCTATATCGTTACGATCAAGGGCGGCGAGGTGACTTTCCGCGATGGGACATGGACCGGGGCGACGCCGGGCGGGCTGATCCGCGGACCCCAGCGCGCCGATCTGCTGGAGGCCGCAGAATGAGCCTTGCCGCTATCCGCATTGGTGCGCCCGCCACCCTCGATAGTCTGAGCGCAGGGATCATCGACGATCCTGGCCAGCCGGGCCCCGGTGAGATCCGGGTGCGGCTCTGCGCGTCCTCGCTCAACTTTCATGACTATGCGGTCGTATCCGGGATGATTCCTGCGGCGTCCGGGCGGATCCCGATGTCCGACGGTGCGGGCATCGTCGAGGCGGTGGGTGGCGGCGTGACCCAGTTTGCTGCGGGCGATCTGGTTGTTTCGATCTTCTTTCCCGATTGGATTGATGGCAACCCGCCGACAACGGCATTCAAGCAAGTCCCCGGCGACGGGATCGATGGCTATGCCCGCGAAGCGGTGGTCACTCCGCAGCACTGGTTCACCCGCGCGCCCGCCGGATATTCCGCAGCAGAGGCCGCAACGCTGACCTGCGCGGGCCTCACCGCCTGGCGGGCGCTGTTTGTCGATGGCGTTACCAGACCAGGCTCAACCGTGCTGATCCAGGGCACCGGCGGGGTTTCAATCTTTGCGCTGCAATTCGCCAAGGCCGCTGGCGCAACCGTGATTGCCACCAGCTCGTCCGATGAAAAGCTGGAACGGCTGAAAACGCTCGGCGCGGATCAGCTGATCAATTACAATAATGTCCCCGCTTGGGGAATGAAGGTGCTGGAACTGACCGGCGGGCACGGGGTGGATACCGTGGTCGAAATTGGCGGTGCGGGTACGCTTGACCAGTCGATGCTGGCGACGCGGGTTGGCGGCCATGTTGCGCTGATCGGGATTCTTGCAGGCTTTGCCGGGCCAGTGAAAACCGCACTGCTGATGGCCAAAAACCTGCGCGTACAAGGTCTGACCGTGGGCAGCCGCGCCCAGCAGCTGGCGATGATCGCAGGGATCGAGGCCAATGGCATCCGCCCGGTGCTCGATCAGCATTTTCCGCTGGCCCAGCTTGCCGCCGCCTTCCGCCATCAGGAAAGCGGCAAGCATTTCGGCAAGATCGTGGTCGATATCTAGGCCTTTGCTAACATCCCGGCGGGTAGCAGATCAGCAGCCCGCCGCGCCTTGCGCCGCCAGTCATTGAGCGGTTCATCGATCCAGCGACCGATCGCCCAAGCCAGCCCGGCCAGCAGGGTCGCGGCAAGGATCATCGCGGCAGGCGGCGTACCAATTCCGCGCAGTGCATCGATGATCGGCAAATGGATTGCATAAAGCGGATAGGATAGCGTCCCCAATACCGCCGCAGCGCGCCCCGCCCGTGCCTGCGTTCCCAGCATGATCAGGCCTGGGAACATCACGGTCACCACCAACATCTCGTAAAGCTCATAGGGCATCAACGCCCGCGTCGCAGCCACCGGGAGCGCGACCACAGCGGACAGCAGCACTGCCAGAGCTGCGAATGGCAGCGAGGGCAGCTTTGCACGCCAGTGCGGCTCGGTGCGCAGCAGCAGCACCCCCATGAAAAAGCCGAAACTGACCCGGGGAATGGCCGCCGGAAACGAAGCCCGGTCCCAGCCAAGATTGAGCTGGCCAAAATGTTGCAACAACAGCGCCAATCCAGCGGCAGAGACAGCCACGATCAACGCCAGGCTGCTCAGCCCGAGCCGTTTCAGCCCCGCAGCATGGAAAAAATTGGCCAGCAGCTCTAACGCGATAGACCAATGTGCGCCGTTGAAAGCCAATGTGGCCGAGGATGAGAGGACCGGTACCAGCAGCAATTGCGCTGCCAGCGCCAGCCACAAATCATTCCGGCTGCGGGGGGCGAATGAGGACAAGCCCGCTGCGAAAATCAGCAGCCCGATCAGCGTACCTAGCAGCAGCATCGGGACCAAGCGCTCCAGCCGGATCCGGACATAGCGCGCCACAGACATTCCCCCGCGCAAGGCAGGCTCATAGCTGCGGGCAATCACATAGCCGGACAGCAGGAAGAACAGATCGACCGCCAGATAGCCGTGCGGCACCCGAAATCCTGCCAGCTTGGCGTGCATCAGCATCACCGCAATCGCAGCGATACCGCGCAAGCCATCGAGCGCCAAAAGCCGGTTTCCCTCCATCGGGGCAGGCCCTAGCACAGAAAAATTGCAATAATGATAAGTAGCTACGCGGGTTCAGGGCAGAATGACGATGCCTACTGCAGGATCGGCGACACCGCCTGCCGTATCAGCAAAGGCCTGCTGTGCCGCAGCAAGTCCCCGCCGCTCATCCACCTGCACTGTGCCTTCAGTCTCAGCCATGAAAATCTGCCAGCTGGCCCCAACCGCCTCACCAAAACCCCTGGGACCCAGTTCCTTGATCGTTGCCATCGCATGATCGGGTGCGAAAAACAGGATCGGTGCGGGGCCGGGGATCGGGCCATTATCGCGGCCAAAGCCCTCCCCCACATGGGTTGCCCCCACGGTGCAGGAATATTTCAGCTGATCACCCAGCGTCGTGTGAATTGCATGGAGCAGCGCCGCATTGCCTGCAAAATCTACCGATACACTGGCCACCTGCGGCAGGCTGGCAATGGCCTCATAGGCCAGCACCTGGTCATAAAAGCCGGTCGCTGCCACGAAATCGACATTGCCAGCAGAGGTCAGCCCGATCCGCTTCACTTGCGGCGATTTATCGCGCGCTACGCTGGCCAGCGCCAGCGCGGTTTTGGACGAAGCGCTGGTCAG
>JAYVKX010000417.1:0-4082 GCA_043768005.1 Novosphingobium sp.
GAGAAGCCCGCTTCGCTGCCCTATCGCGCAAATATGACGCTGCTCGATGCGATGATCTCTGTCGGCGGCCTGTCTGAATATGCCTCGGGCAACCGGGCCAAGCTGATCCGCTTTGACAAGGAAAGCGGGCGGCAAAAGGAATATGCGCTGCGGCTGGGCGATCTGCTGCGCAAGGGTAACAGCGCCGCCAATGTCATGCTGATGCCGGGTGATGTGATCATTATCCCTGAAAGCACCTTTTAGGGAAAGGCGCAGGCGGAACCGCACAGATGAACAGCATGTATGATGAATTGCGCTCGGCGCTCTATTCGGTCTGGTATCGCCGCTGGCTGGCGCTTGGCGTCGCCTGGGCGGTGTGCCTTCTGGGCTGGATGGTGGTGGCGATGGTCCCCAATAGCTATGAATCACGGGCGCGGATTTTCGTGCAGCTGGATGATGCGCTGGCCGAGCAGATCGGCATCGGGGTGGGTGATCGCAAGCGTGATATCGAACGCGTGCGGCAAACCCTGACCAGCGCGGTCAATCTGGAAAAGGTCGTCCGTTCGTCCAGGATGAACGATGCGGTGGCCACGCCAAAGCAGATGGAAAACACCGTGCTGTCACTGGCCAAGCGGATCAAGGTGAAGAGCGATCAGGAAAACCTGTTCGAAATCACCGCCGTTTCCAGCGATGGTTCAATCTCTGATGCTGAAAACGCCAAGTTGGCGCAGGAAATCGTCCAGAAGATGATCGACATCTTCCGCGAGGAGAATCTGTCCGGCGGGCGCGGCGAAATGACCGGCACGATCGATTTCATGGATCAGCAGCTGGCTGATCGCCAGAAGCAGCTTGAATCGGCTGAACAAAAACGACTGGCCTTTGAGGCGCAGAACCCGATGCTGGCGCAAGGCGGCACCACGGTGATCCAGCGGCTTGAAGCGGGCCGGGCGGAACTGCGCGGGATCGATGCCGATCTTGCCGCCGCCCAAAGCGCGCTGGCTGCAATCAATGGCCAGCTTTCGGGGACGCCATCGACGATTGCCGGGGTCGGCGCTGCTGGCGGCGCACGCGGGGCTTATGCCCAGGCGCAGGCCGATCTTTCAGCCATGCGTGCACGCGGACTGACCGAAAATCACCCCGATGTGATCGCGGCCCGCAATCAGGTGAATGCCCTGCGCGCAGCTGCCACCGCCGAGGGCAACAGCGGCGGGGGCGGGGTACCCAACCCGGCCTATAGCTCGCTCCAGTCAATCAAGGCGGAACGTCAGGCCAATGTTCAGGCGCTGTCATCGCGGCGCTCTTCGGTTCAGTCCGAAATTGCGCAGATAACCGCCCAGCAATTTTCTAATCCGCAAACCGCCGCAGAACAGCAGCGGATCAATCGCGATTATGATGTGCTCAAGCAGCAATATGACAAGCTGTTGCTTGACCGCGAAGAGCTGCGCTTGCGCGGCCAGGTTGAGACAGAGCGCAATGCGGTGAAGTTCCAGATCATCGATCCGCCAACCACCCCGCGCGCACCGATTGCACCCAACCGTCCGCTGCTGCTGCTGGCCGTGTTGATCGTGGGGATTGGTGCCGGGGCCGGGGCGGCCTTTGCGCTTGGCCAGCTGCGTTCGACTTTTGCCACCACGGCCAAGCTGGAGCGGGCGATCGGCCTGACGGTGTTGGGGGCGATCACCCAGACACTGACCGATGCGGGCCGGGAACTTCGGGCCAAGCGGTTCAAATATTTCATCGCCGGAAGTGCTGCGCTGGGCGGGCTGTTTGTCCTGCTGCTCACCGCCGAATTCATCCAACGCGGCATGGTCGCGTGAGGAACAACATGACTGAACAGAGCAAAATACCGGTTCCAGCCGAGGACGCAACAGGCAACGCCGACAAATCGACCCTGATCGAACGGGTCGTGCGCAATTACGATCTCGTTCGGCTTAGCCCACCGCCGATCCCGGACGAGTTGCTTGCGCCTGCGAACAAGCGCGGTGGACGCTATCGCCGCCAGGCCGATGTGGATGCAGAGGCTGCTGCCGAAGCGGCCAAGCCCGCGGCTGGACGGCCCGAAATCGTCGTTCCCGAAGTGATCGAGCCGGAAGCTTGCTCCAGCGCTCATGCGCCGCGTCAGGCGCCAACTCCGGTGGTTGCTCCAGTCAAGTTTTCAGGCATCCGCCACGCGGTTGATCGCCAGCATTTGCGCGATCAGGGGCTAATCGTGCCCGAAGGCAGCGTTACCGGTCTGCTTGAGGAATTCCGCATCATCAAGCGTCAGCTGCTGTTGGCTTCGGCGCAGCTTAGTCAGCAGGGGCTGGGCGGCGCGGCGCAGCGCGTGCTGATCTGCTCACCCCATCCCGGTGAAGGCAAAACCTATACGGCGGTCAATCTTGCGCTGTCTATCGCGGCGGAGAAGGAGAGCGAAGTCCTGTTGGTTGATGCCGATTTTGCCAAGCCGTCGGTGCTGTCCGCGCTTGGCCTGCCGGGCGGGCCGGGGCTGATGGATGCGCTGGCTGATCCCTCGATCGATGTGGCTGATTGCGTGATTGGCACCGATGTTCCGGGTCTGTGGGTTCTGCCCGCCGGTAATGCGACCAATTCGGACAGCGAATATCTCTCGTCCAACCGGACGCAGGCGGTGCTTGGCCGCCTGACTGAAGGCGCGCCCAACCGCTTTGTAATCTTCGATTCTCCACCTGCCCTTGCGGCCTCGCCAGCGGCGGAGCTGGCCAAATATGTTGGGCAGGCCGTGGTCGTGGCGCGGGCTGACCGCACGGGTCAGGGCTCGCTTGAGGATGCCATTTCGCTGCTGTCGGGCTGCCCGAACATCCAGCTGCTGCTCAACGCCGTCCACTTCAGCCCCAGCGGTCGGCGCTTTGGTTCATATTATGGATATGGGGGATGACGATGTCACACCTGCACCGCCGATTTGCCGCAGTTGCCGCCAGCCTGGCGCTGGCCACACCGCTGGCGGCGCAAGCGCAAAGCCTGCCCTATGACGATGCCGATTCTGCCCAAGCCAGCGACGATGCTGGGCAGAGCGCAGCTTCCCGGCCACACAAGCCGCAGCGGGTGAAGATCACCCCCTATATCGAGGCGGGCCTGGTCGCCACCGCAGAGCTCTCGCCTGGCAGCCGGACCATCGCCTATTCGGTGCTGGCCGCAGGGGTTGATGCGTCGATCCGCGGACGCAACAATGAAGGGTCGGTATCCTTGCGCTATGAACGGCGGTTCGGGTGGAGCGCAAACAGCGCTGATGGCGATACGATCAGCGGCGTTGCCCGCGTGTCCGCCGCGTTGGTTCCCAGGGTGCTGACGATCGAAGCGGGTGCAATCACGGCGCATAGCAGTATTGAAAACAACGGTGCAGCGGTGCTTGGCCCGCTGGAGCTGGGCAGTAACTCCACGCAGATCTATTCACTCTATGCCGGGCCTTCGCTATCCACCCATATGGGCGATATTGCAATCGATGGCGGTTACCGGATCGGTTATACCCGCGTGGAAAGCCCTGATGTGGTGGCAATCGCGCCGGGCCAGACACCGATCGATGTATTCAATGACAGTATCGTACATAGCGCCAAGCTTCATGCCGGAAGCCGGGCGGGCGATGCCCTGCCAGTGGGGATCGGGCTGGGCGCGGGCTATAACCGCGAAGATATCTCCAATCTCGATCAACGGGTCGAGGATTTCCATGCGCGCGGGGATGTGACGGTGCCTTTGACCAGCGATCTTGCGCTGGTGGCCGGGCTGGGCTGGGAAAAGGTTCAAGTTTCCAGCCGCGATGCGGTGCGCGATGTGAATGGTGTGCCGGTGGTTGGCGCTGATGGCCGCTTGGTCACTGATAAATCCGCGCCGCGCCTGCTGGCTTATGACACCAGTGGGCTGATCTGGGATGCCGGGATCGTCTGGCGCCCCAGCCGCCGCACCGCGTTTGAGGCGCATGTCGGCCGCCGCTATGGCTCCGCCACCTTTTACGGCAGCTTTGCCTATGCGCCCAACGCGCGCAGCAGCCTGAACATTTCGGTCTATGACAGCATGTCTGGCTTTGGCGGGCAGCTGAATACCGCGCTGGCGGGCTTGCCCACCCAGTTCGAAGCGGCGCGCAACCCGCTGAC
>JAYVKX010000418.1:0-9468 GCA_043768005.1 Novosphingobium sp.
GGCCGGTTTGGTCCATAACTTGCCCTGGGTTTCAAATACGATCCGCGAGCCATCGGGCGAGACACTGGCCCAGCGCGGCAGCTTGGTCTGGAAGCGGGCCGGGGCCACTTCGACCTGCGGATGCAGCGCATCGATTATCACGCGGGTGTCGTTCACCTGGAACGGGATAACCCCTGCCGTGCCGCCCTCTGCCGCCACCCGGCGCAGCTTGCCGCCGGCCCAGAACACCAGCGCGCGGCTATCGGGCGTCCAGGCCATATTGGGATAGACCCCGGTGACGGCCCAGGTTTCCTGCACATCACGGTCCAGCTCGCCATACAGCTTGCGCTCGGTCCCGGTCAGCAGTTCCTTGACCCATAGCGTGGTCTTGCCATGCTCGCGGCGGACGAAGGCTAGCTTCTGCCCATCGCGCGACGGGGTGGGGCGCACCGCCCCGCCGACGCCCGAAACCATGGTCGAAACTTCGCCGCTGTCCAGATCATACCGTTCGATGTTGAACAGGTTCTGGCGCGAGTTCTGGGCATATTCAAAGACCGGGCCGGGAGTGACGTTGCGGGTGTAATAGATGCCCTTGCCGTCCGGCGCATAGATCGGCTCGCCCAGTTCCTTTTGCAGCGCCTCGCTCGAACGTTTGACCAGCTGCACCCCGCTGCCGCCCGAAACATGGTACAGCCAGACCTCGCCGGTGCCCAGCGAGCGGCCAGTGGTGAAATGCTTCTTGGCCACGATGAACCGTCCATCCGGGCTCCAGCTGGGTTGGTTGAGCAGCCGGAAGTCTTCTTTGGTCACTTGTCGCTTGTCGCTGCCATCGATGTTCATCAGCCACACATTGTCGCCGCCCGCGCGGTCAGAGGTAAAGGCGATACGTTTGCCATCAGGAGAAAAGCGGGGCTGATGCTCATAGGCCAGGCCATCGGCAATCCGGGTGGGTGTGCCGCCGCTGATCGGCATGGTGTAGATATCGCCCAGCAGATCGAATGCGATGCTCTGCCCATCGGGCGAAACATCGAGGTTCATCCACGTCCCTTCGGTGACCGCGATCGGGACTTCGCGGGTTTTCAGACCGCGCGGTGCGTTAACATTCCATTTGGGCACATCCGATTTGGGCGGATCGGCCTTTTCGGCAGCAGGCAGCACAGTAGTCTGTGCGATGGCCGCATTGGCCATAAGGGCCAGCGCGATGGCCGTAGCGGCGGTCAGTTTCATATGCCTGGGACCCTGATATTTGATTTGCAGCCGCCTTCATATCGCGGACCGCGCATCTGGCAAACTGCATGGCGGGTAAAGTTATCAACGCGCGATAGTTCGTGGTCGTTGCAGAATTTCAGCAATCAAAAAACGTTGCGTTTCGCAATTTGGCTTGCTTTTGATTGGTCTATCCCGACACAATCACCGATAAAGCCGAGCACAGCGCTGAGGGCATGGCCATTCAATGACTAAAATCAGGAATATCAAAGAGCTTGCTGAGCTGGCGGGGGTTTCGACAGGAACTGTCTCGCGCGCGCTGGCCGGGTCAGAGCTGATCAGCGCCAAAACCCGCGCACGGATCAAGGCGCTGGCCGATGAACATGGGTTTCGGCCCAATGCCATGGCCCGTAATCTGCGCATCCAGCGGACCGGTGCCATCGGGGTTTTGATCCCATTGGGCCACGAAACTGGGCAGCATATTTCGGATCCCTTTTTCATCACCATGCTGGGGCTGCTGGCCGATGCTTTGACCGAACGCGGCTATGATCTGGTGCTGTCACGAGTAATCCCGGCAGATGATGCCTGGCTGGAACGGTTTGTCGATAGCGGCCGGGTGGATGGGTTGATCGTAATCGGCCAGTCCGATCAATCGGCAACGCTGGATGCGGTGGCCAAGCGGTATCATCCGCTGGTGGTGTGGGGCGGGCATGTCGATGGGCAGGTGCATTGCTCGGTCGGATCAGACAATCGCAAGGGCGGTGATCTGGCGACCAGCCATCTGATTGAGCATGGGTGCAGGCGGATTGCCTTTTTTGGCGATCCGACCGCGCTGGAAATCCGCCAGCGGCTGGATGGGTGCCGCGATGCAATGGCCCGGGCTGGCCAGATGGATGGACTGACGGTGCTGCCTGCGCATCTGGTGGCCGAAATCGCGCATCCCGATATCGCCAAGTTCCTGGGTTCGGTCAGCGAACGGCCCCAGGGCATTGTCGCGGCATCGGATGTTATCGCGATGAGCTCGCTGCGGGCGCTCTCGGAATATGGGCTGGCGGTGCCCGGTGATGTCAAGGTGATCGGTTATGACGGGCTGGCGATTTGCGAGCAGACTGTGCCGCGGCTTTCCACCATCAGTCAGGATCTGACCATGGGGGCCTATCATCTGGTCGATATGTTGCTGCGCCGGATCGCGGGCGAAGATACCGCGTCGGTTGTGATGGAGCCGCAGTTGATTACCAGAATGTCTAGCTGAGCACGATTGCCAGCGCGCCCAGCAGGCCCGAATTGGTGCCAAGCCCCGGCGCAACCACGATCCTGGCCGGATCACCAACGAAATATCCGGCCCCGGAAGTGCTGGCGGCTTGCCGGGTCCGTTCCAGCAGTCCGGGCGCGGCCATAACCCCGCCGCCCAGCACGATCCGCGCCGGCTCCATGATGGCCTGAAACGTGCAGATCGCCTGGCCCAGATACCAAGCGATCATGGTGTGTCCGGGATGATCCGCGCCAAGTTCCGATAGCGATGCGCCCCACCGCGCGATGATCGCAGGCCCGCTGGCCAGCCCTTCCAGGCAATCGCCGTGAAACGGGCAGGCCCCGGCAAACTGGGCATCGTCTGGGTGACGCGGCATCCGGATATGGCCCATTTCCGGGTGCGACACCCCGTGGAGCAAGCCGCTAGCCGTCACCAGACCGCCGCCGATCCCGGTTCCCACGGTAAGGTAAAGCGTGGACGGCAGGCCTTTCCCGGCACCCCACCGCGCTTCGGCCAGCGCGGCGCCATTAACGTCTGTATCGATCGCCACTCGGCATTCGAACGCGCGGAACAGCCGCCCGGCGATATCGGCATGGCTCCAATGCGGCTTGGTCGTGCGGGTGATCTGCCCCCAGCTGGGCGAAGCGCGATCAAGATCGAGCGGGCCGAATGAGGCGATGCCGATGGCATCAGGATCAAGGCCATGAGCCCTAAACCAGTCAATCGCGGCACCAAGCGTCTTATTCGGTGTTTCGGTGGGGATCCGGTGGGTCGCGCCGATAGTGCCCGTCTCGTCAGAAATACCCAGGACGAACTTGGTTCCGCCCGCCTCGATCAGTCCGAATTGCGCCATCCTAGCCCCCGGTCACACAGGCCGTGGTGCCATCAAGCCTGATGCGAAAGCGCGGGGCAGGGATGCCGCCGAAATGGGCGCGGCGCCAGATCGGATCATTGACCGGCGCGGATTCGTTCAGCCCGGTCAGATCGACAAATCCGGCGACTTCAAGTTCAGCGGCTTCAGAATTATCCATCACCCACCAGCTAAACGCCTGAAACGGTGCTTCTGCGGGGTTGGCGGCAACAAGTCCAGTCCCGTTAATCGGCGCATATGGGCCCAGCAGCGCGGGCGCAACCATGCCGTAAAGCCCATTGGGACCAGTCGGGCCGTCGGGGGCGAAAACACGGCGCTGGGTGGACCAGAACAGATAATACAGCCCATCCCGGCAGATCACATGCGGGCGTTCCTGCTCGTTGTTGAGGCCATCTGCGGAAAGCAGCGGAGGCAGGATGGTCCAGCTGGTCAGTTCAGCATTATCCGCGCGGGCAATGCCGATTGCGCCGTTCCACGCGCTGCGAGAGCGTTTGAGCGAGGCGGTGAACAGGATGTATTCCTGCCCGTTTGCTGGATCGCGAAAGTGCGCCGGATCGCGGAAACCCTTGATAAAACCAGGCTTGCCGTCCCTCTGGGTGACCAGAACATAGTGATCATCATCGCTTGGGATGTTTTCAGCCGGGACCGACCAATTATCGATCTGTGCCGCGTTATTTGTAAATACCAGTGTGCCGCTGGTCTGGAACAGGCGCTGGGCAAAGGTTGCTGTCGGATCACCGCGATGGCCCGCAGCGGTGAAAAACAGTGTGACCCGCGCGGCTGCCGGATCATACAGCGCTGAGCCTGCCCATTCGCGGCTGCCGGGATTGAGATTATCGGGCAGCGCATTGCCATAATCGCGCCATTCGCCCTTGCGCTCCCCCATCAGGCGGATGCGGGCGATATCGTGGCGCAGATCGGGATCGGGCAGGGCCGGGGCCGAAAGGACCATCCACACTATCCAGCCATCGAAGCTGGCGGTGGTGCCATCGATCAGTTGAAGCGGCCACATATCCCACAGATCCATGCCCGGGATCAGCGGAACGATCGAGACAGGATCGATCAGGGGAATCGTCTGGCCGGAATAATCGCCGATCGCGGCAACATGCCCCGCGCGCCAGTGCGACAATCCGTGCGTTTCCAACGCAATTTCCAACTTATCCCACTCCGCCCGTATCGATAGAACGGGCCTTACGATGGAGCTGTGGAATTTACAACAATCGATTGCACAAATTTACCATGTGCTGAAATTATACCCAACCGGCTAGGCGATTGCTGCGCCCGGCGAAGCGCTTTCGATCAGGATCAGGGGCTCGGAGCCATCCGGCGTGACATAGCCGCAGCGGACGGCAGAGATTACCCGGTCGACGTGGGTTTTGGGCATCAGCGCCACCACCGCGCCGCCAAATCCGCCGCCGGTCATCCTGGCACCGCCAGCTTCCCCGATGCTGCCTTGAAGCAGCGCAACCAGCGCATCGATCGCGGGCAGAGTGATCTGGAAATCATCGCGCATCGAGGCGTGTGAACTGGCCATAAGCCGCCCTAATTTGGCAAGATCGCCCCGTTCCAGCGCCTCTGCCGCAGCCAGCGTCCGCTCGTTTTCCGTGATGACGTGGCGCGCGCGAAGATAGGCGAGGGGGGGCAGCAATCCGCGCGCTTGCTCCAGCAGCGCCGGGGTCGCATCGCGCAGCGCGCCAAGGCCCAGCTGCGCGGCGGCCTGCTCACACTGCGCGCGCCGCTCGTTGTAAGCGCCTTCGACCAGGCCACGGGTAATCCCTGAATGCACGATCACGATCGCCAGATCTTCGGGAAGCTTGATCGGGCGACAATCGAGCGTCCGGCAATCGATCAGCAGGGCATGTCCCGCTTGCCCCCTGGCCGAAGCGAGCTGATCCATGATCCCGCAGTTCATCCCGACGAATTCGCATTCAGCGCGCTGGGCCAGCAGCGCGATGGCGGTCGGATCAAGCGCAAGCCCCGCCAGCGCATTGAAGGCGGTGGCAACCCCGACCGCCACCGATGCTGAAGAGGACAGGCCTGATCCTTGCGGAATTGTTCCCGCCAGCACCAGTTCCGCGCCGGGCAGTTCCATACCATCGGCCTGCATCGCGCTGATCACTCCGCGGACGTAATTCGACCATGGCTGAACGGATGAGAGGGTAATCGGCGCATCGAGATCAAAGCTGGTTGTCGCATTGCCGAAATCGGCTGCAACGATCCGCAATTGCCGATCGCCGCGCGCCCGCGCCGCGATCAGGCTGTGAACCCCGATTGCGGCGGGTAGCACGAAGCCGTCGTTATAATCGGTATGCTCGCCGATCAGATTCACCCGGCCCGGTGCGCGCACGATCAGATCGGGCGCGCCGCCAAACACCGCTGCAAACGCCGCTTCAACCCGGCGGCGAAGATCGCTCATTAAACTTTCCTGTAATGGATGGGGCTGGCGGCGCGCAGCTGTTGCGCGGCCTGTTCGGGGGTCAGATCCCGCTGCGCCTCGGCCAGCATTTCATAGCCAACCATGAATTTGCGCACCGTGGCAGAGCGCAGCAGCGGCGGATAAAAATGGGCGTGCAACTGCCAGTGGCCTGCGTCGTCCTGACCGAATGGCGCGCCGTGCCAGCCCATCGAATAGGGAAACGTGCAGTCGAACAGATTGTCGTAACGAATGGTCAGCTCGCTTATGGCCTGCGCCAGATCGCTGCGCTGAAGCTCGGTCAGTTCGGGCAGGCGTTGGACGGCAAATTTGGGGAGCAGCAGCGTTTCAAACGGCCAGGCTGCCCAGAACGGCACGATCGTCAGCCAATGCTCCGTTTCCACCACCACGCGCGGACCGCCACTTTCGCGCGCGACCAGCGTCAGCAGCAGCGGCCCGCCGTGTTCCTTAAGCCAATCGCGCTGGGTCTGGTCCTCGGTAGTGATTTCAGTGGGGAGATAGCCAGTTGCCCAGATCTGGCCGTGCGGATGCGGGTTGGAACAGCCCATCATCGCGCCCTTGTTTTCGAACAGCTGAACATTGGCATAGCGCTGGCCAAGCTCTGCCACCTGATCGCACCAGCAACAGATAACCGCGCTCAGTTCTCCCGGATCAAGCTCTGGCAGTGATTTGGAATGGTCCGGGGAAAAGCAGATTACCCGCGCCTCACCCCGCGCGCCGCTGGCACGCAGCAGCGGATCGGTGCTGTGCGGTGCGGGCGTATCGGGTTGCAGCGCGGCAAAATCATTGGCGAACACGAATGGCCCGGAATAGGCCGGGTTTTCCTCCCCAGTAACGCGGAGATTGCCCGGGCACAGGTAGCAATCGGGATCATGCGCCGTGCGTTCTGCCCGGTCAGGCTCATCCTGCTGCCCCTGCCAGGGGCGGCGGGCGCGGTGCGGCGATACCAGCAGCCATTCGCCCGAAAGCGGGTTGAAGCGGCGGTGAGGATGCTCGCTGACATCAAAATTCATAGTGCCAGTACCTGATAGAGGATCACTTCTTCGCCCTGCATCGGTGGGGCGGGAAAGCCTGCCCGGCCAAGCCATGCACCATCCACCACGATGTCAGCAGCGCCATCGCGGCTAAGCCGGTAACGCCGCGCCGGATCGGCCATCGGCAGACGGATCTGAGGCTGGTGCCGCTGGCTGATCGGGGCAGTGCGGATCAGGAACAACAACAGCGCGCGCTCATCGCCGTGCGCCTGCCAGCGCAGCCCATCGCCCGCATCGTCGCACCACACGCGCCCGGAATGAAGCTGATCGCGGTGGGTCTTGTATAGTTCGATCCAACGCTTCAGGGTTTCGCGCTCATCGCCGGTCACCTTGCGCAGATCAAGCTCGACCCCGAAATGGCCGGGCAGGGCAACCCCGGCGCGGAAATCCATCGATTGGCTGCGCCCGGTGCTATGTGCAGGGCTGGTGCCAACGTGGCTGCCCATCAGCTCGGGCGGGATGAATTGCAGAAAGCCGCGCTGGATCGCGCTGCGGGATACGGCATCGATGCAATCGCTGGTCCAGAACCGGTGGCTGTGGCGCAGAATCCCGGCATCGATCCGCCCGCCGCCGCCTGCGCAAGATTCGATCTCGACAGCCGGGAAGTCACGGCGAATTCGCGCCATCAGCGCATAAGTCGCCTGCACTTGCCGCCGGTAAAGCGGGGTTTGCCCCGCCAGGTTGAGGTCGCGGTTGTGATCCCATTTGAGGTAGGCAATCGGCAGGGTTTCCAGCAGCGCAGCGATTTTTTCGAACAGATAATCAGCCACCTCTGCACGGGTGAGGTCAAGCACCAGCTGGTTGCGCGCTGCCAACAGCGGCCGCCCGGCGATCTGCAAGGCCCAATCCGGATGGGCGCGGAACAAGTCGCTGTCCGGGTTGACCATTTCGGGTTCAACCCACAGGCCAAATCCCATCCCGAGCGCGGTGACATGCGCCGCCAGCGGCCCAAGCCCTTCGGGATATTTGCGCTTGTCCGCCCACCAATCGCCCAGCGAGCTGGTGTCATCTTCTCGGCCTTCAAACCAGCCATCGTCCAGCACGAACCGTTCAATCCCGGCTTCTGCCGCCGAAGTGGCCAGATCCTTGAGCGCGGCAAGGTCATGGTTGAAATAGCAGCCTTCCCAGGTGTTGAGATGAACCGGGCGGGGCTTCATCTGGCCACCGGGCCAATCGATCCGGCTGCGGATCGCGCGGTGGAAATTCCAGGCGACGCCGTTTGCCCCCTCTGCCGAGCAAGTGGCGAGCAGCTCTGGCGTGGTGATCGATGCACCCGGTGCCAGCCGGACTTCGCCCGGGGCCAGCCATTCGCCCAGCTGCCAGTGCCAGCGCCCATCATCGATCCATTCGATCTGCGCCGCGTGATTGCCCGACCAGCCCAGCTGCGCGCCATAGGCGGTGCCATCGGCGCAGCGCACCACCGCGCCGGGAAAGCAATCATGCGAGGTCAGCCCGCGCCGGTTCTCACGCCGCCACAGGCTGCGGGTCAGTGGATCGTCTATGGGGACAAATTCATTATTGTGCCGCCCGCCATACGAGCGAACCGATAGTGCATCGGCAGGCAGCGGCAGATTGCCTGCGGCCAGCCATTGCACATCAAGCACCGATTCCCCGGCGTTGGTGAGGCAGGTTGTCAGGCTCAGCACATCGCTCGCCGGATCGAGGCAGGTTGTTACCACCACCTCGATCCGCGCCGCCACATCGGTCATGGTGAAACGGACTGTGCCCGGCTCGTCCTGATCCCATCGGCACGCGGTGATCGCCTGCGCCCAATCCTCACCGCTGCGGTGGGCGAGCAGCGCGCTTTGCCCGAACCAGGCCAATCCCAGCGACGGAAACAGCGACAGCGGCTGATCGAACTGCAGCGAAAAGCTGGGCTGCGGGCGCGTTTGGCGTAGCGCCGCGCCCGGTTCCACCCCGTCTGGCAGCCGCGGGCCCCAATAGCGCCACAGCGGGGCCTCATCCTCTGCAACCTCCCAGATTGCCGTACATGATTGACTGCTGAGTGTAACAAATCGGCTCATGCTTTCAGTTCATCATCCTTGACGCGCAATACTGCAAGTGCGGCGATGATCAACAAGACGCCCGCCAGCATCAGCGCATTGCGCGCATCGCCGCCCAGCCAGGGGCCGTAATAGAACGGGAAGGTGGCGGCGTTGAGCAGCATCGGCACGACGATCATCATGTTGAAGATCCCCATATAGACCCCGGTGCGGCGTGGCGGGATGCAGCTGGCCAGCATGATATAGGGGGTGCCCATGATACTGCCCCAGCAGATCCCGACCCCGATTGCGGCGGGAAACAGCCAGATTGTCTGGCTCATCTGCGGAATTGCCAACATGCCAAGCCCGCCTGCGACCAAGGCAGCGGCATGGACCCGACGCGCGCCAAGGCGGCGGACCAGCGGCATCATCACCAGCGCCGCGACAAAGGCGATGGCATTGTAAAAGGCGCCCATCGTGCCGTTGGTCAGCACCGCACTGCGGAAACCGCCAGACAGCGGATCGGTGGTGCCATAGACCGATCGGCTGATCGAATAGGTTACATAGGTCCAGTAAATACCCATGCCATACCACTGGAACAACATCATGATCCCCAGCTTGCGCATCGGCACCGGCATGCTTTTGATCGCATCCCACACCTCGCGCAGCGTGGCCGAGGCGGACTTGGGCTGGGCGGCAATTTCTGCCTG
>JAYVKX010000419.1:0-7413 GCA_043768005.1 Novosphingobium sp.
GTTCCAGCGGGTCAAGGCCAAGCTCTATGGCTATCTGGCCGAGCCGCACAACACGCTGATCGCCTATCCGCAAACCATGACCGGGGTTCCTGCCCGGTATGCGCGGGCATATGCCTTCCACAAGGAGGCTTTTTTCGACAAATCGATGGCCGAGGTGGACGCCTTGCTGCTTGCCGCGCCCAATGATCCGTATTTTCTGGAACTGAAAGGCCAGGTGCTGCTTGAATCAGGCAGGCCCCAAGAAGCGCTGGCACCGCTGCGCCGGGCAACCGATCTGACCGGCAATCAGCCGCTGATCGCCACCTCGTTCGGTCACGCCTTGATTGCGACCGAGGACAAGGGCAATTTCCGCGAGGCTGAACGCGTGCTCAAGGCCGCTGTCGCGCGGGACCGTGAAAATCCGTTCGCCTGGTATCAGCTGGGCGTGGTTTATGCCGCCAATGGCGATCTGGCCCGGGCCAAGCTGGCCAGCGCCGAGCAGCAGGTGTTGAGCCTGCAAATCCCCCAGGCGCTGAACAGTGCCGAATCGGCCGAGGCCGAGCTGCCCAAAGGTTCGCCCGATTGGCTCCGCGCGCAGGATATTGCGATGCAGGCCCGCGCCGCGATTGAACGGGCGCGCAAACACAAGTAGGCGTGGCGACGATGGCCTATTTCAAACCAAGCTCGCTCCGCAAATTCGCTTTTGTCGGCGGCGCAATCCTGTTGCTGATTGCCGGTGCAGCGGCAGGCTGGCTGTTTGAATCAAGCCGCGGCCAGCTTTCCAGCCCGGCTGGCATCGCCTCCCCGCAAGACCGGGCCGCGATCGAACAGGTGGTGCGCAGCTATATCCTCGATCACCCGGAAATTCTGCCCGAAGCGATGGAGCGGCTGCGCAGCCGCGAAGCCAGCAAACAACTTGCCTCCGTTGCAGGAGACGTGAAAGCGCCCTTCCCCGGGGCAGTGCTGGGCAATCCGCAAGGCAAGATCACCCTGGTCGAGTTTACTGACTATGCCTGTACGTTTTGCCGCAAAAGCGTGGCAGACGTCGATGCTCTGATCGCTGCCAACCCCGATCTGAAGGTGGTGGTGCGCGAGCTCCCGATCCTGTCGCCTGGCAGCACCTTGGCCGCACGGATGGCGCTGGCCGCTGCCGAACAGGGGCGTTATGCCGCCTTCCACAAGGTGATGTTCGAGCTTGGCCATCCCGATGCGCAGACCATTGCCGCCGCCGCCAAGGCCGCCGGGATCGATATGGCCCGCGCCGCCCGGGTAATCGCCGATCCTAGGATCGAGGCAGAGATCAACCAGAACCTGGGTTTCGCCCGCCAGCTCGGTTTCGAAGGAACCCCCAGCTGGGTCGTGGGCGAGGTGCTGATGTCCGGCGCGGTTGGCCAGCAGGAACTGGCCAGGGCGCTGGCTGAGGCGCGAGGTTAGCTATTACTGGCCCAGATTTTTATACATGCTGTTGATCGGCCGGGCCATCACACGGCGCAGCATCGGTTCGAAAAATGCCAGCGGCAGCGTATCATAATCGGTCGCAAAGGCCGACTGATCGTATTTCTCGCAGAATTCCGCGCAGGCGGAAAAATGGGGATGATCGCGGAAACTGTCGCGGATGTTGCGATCCATGCCCACGTAGTGGAAGTAATAATAGCCCTGGAAGGCGCCGTGGTTCTGGCAGATCCAGTGGACTTCTTCCGAAACGAACGGCTTGATGATCGCGGCGGCCACTTCGGGATGGTTATACGTCCCCAGCGTATCGCCCATGTCATGCAGCAATGCCATCACCACATAGGCCTCGTCGCGCCCATCGCGGTGGGCGCGGGTCGCGGTCTGGAGCGAATGTTCCAGCCGATCGACCGGAAAACCGCCAAAATCACCGTCGAGCAGCTTGAGATGCGCCAGCACCCGGTCCGGCAGGCTTTTTGCGAAATCCATATAATGGGTGGAAATGATCGCCCAATCTTCCGCCGTCCCCTCGCTCATCGCGGAAAAGCTGGCGTGGTCCTGATCGTGCAGCGCGGTGTCAGCGGATTCCATCAGTGTTCTCCTTTGCCGCAAAAGCTAACCCAAAGCCGCCGCCTGCGCAAAGGTTTAGGGCCGCCCATGCTTCAGGATGCCCACTAGGGTTTCGCACGACGCGAGAAGTCTGCTAGTGAGAGGGTATGGCCGTGCTGCCCTTTCGACCGATCCCCTTCTTCGCCAACAAGAACCGGGCGTTCTGGCGCTTGCAGGCCGTGGGCTGGAGCGGGGCGATGCTGCTGCGCGCCATATCGAGCCTGGCCAATGCCCAGCCGCTGACCTTTCTGGTGCTGGTGCTGATCGCCACGATCACCGGTTTTTCGATCTCGCTGATGCTATCCGTCATCTACCGCCAGCTGATCATCCGCCGCCCGCTGGTGACCTGGGGGGTGACCGCGCTGATCCTGCCGTTTGCGGTGGCGCTCTATGCCTTCATCGATGCCTGGGTGGTCGGGCTGTACCGGCCGGACAGCGAAACCGGCTTTGCCAAGCTGTTCATCGGGGTGTTCTATTACGATCTGACGCTGCTGGGCGCATGGTCGGCGCTCTATTACGCGATCAATTTCTTCCTCCAGATCGAGGAACAGAACGATCAGTTGATCCGGCTGGAAAATCAGGCGACCAGCGCGCAGCTGGCGATGCTGCGCTATCAGCTTAACCCGCATTTCCTGTTCAACACGCTGAACTCGATCTCTACACTGGTGCTGCTCAAACAGACCGAGCCGGCCAATGCGATGCTCAGCCGCCTCTCCTCGTTCCTGCGCTATACGCTGATCAACGAGCCGACCGGGCGGGTGACCGTGGCGCAAGAGGTGGAGACGCTGAAGCTATACCTCGATATCGAACGGATGCGGTTTGAAGAGCGGCTGCGCACCATTTTCCGGATCGATCCGGCCAGCGAATCTGCGTTGCTGCCATCGCTGCTGCTGCAGCCGCTGGTCGAAAATGCGATCAAATATGCGGTCAGCACGCAGGAGGCCGGGGCGGAAATCACGATTTCGACGCAGCTCGTCGGTCAGAACCTTCGCATCACCGTCTCTGATACCGGCCCGGGATTGCAAAATGATGGGGCCGACAACAGGTTAACCGGCGTGACCTTTGATGGCGGCGAGCAAGTATCAACCGGGGTCGGCCTTGCGAATATTCGTGACCGGCTGGCCCAGGCTTATGGCGAGGACCATCGGTTCGAAACGATGGACCCGCCCGAGGGCGGCTTTGCCGTGCTGATCGAAATTCCGTTTGAGCGCCGCGAAGCCCCGGCGCCGCACGCCCAAATCACAAGGCGCCCGGCGATGGCTGGATCGCTGGCTTGAATTACCACAAATATGCCGTCCATCCGGCGGCCAGCAGGATATGATCTATGACTATTCGGACTATCCTGGTTGATGACTAGAAGCTGGCCATCCAGGGGCTGCAACTGCGGCTGGGAAAATTCCCCGACGTGGAAGTGATCGATACCTGTTCCAACGGGCGCGAGGCGATTCGCAAGATCAAGACCGAAAAGCCCGATCTGGTATTCCTCGACATCCAGATGCCCGGCTTCGATGGGTTTTCGGTGGTCAAGGGCGTGATGGAGATCGAGCCGCCGCTATTCGTTTTCGTTACTGCCTATCAGGAACACGCCGTCCGCGCGTTTGAGGCCAATGCGGTCAACTATCTGATGAAGCCGGTCGACGAGGATAAGCTCGCCGATACGCTGGACCGGGTCCGCACGCGGCTCTCTGAAAAGCGCTCATCCGAAGAGGCGGAGAAGCTCAAGATCGTGCTTGCCGAAGTGGCCCCCGATGCAATGGACGCCATGCCCGATGAGGGCGAGCCGACGGCACGGTTTGAAAAGCTGATCAATATCAAGGATCGCGGCCAGATCTTCCGCGTCGATGTCGATTCGATCGAACATATCGAAGCGGCGGGCGATTACATGTGCATCTACACCGGCGATAATTCGCTGATCCTGCGCGAGACGATGAAGGATCTGGAGCGCCGCCTCGATCCGCGCGTGTTCCAGCGGGTCCACCGCTCGACCATCGTCAATCTCAATCAGGTCCGCCAGGTCAAGCCGCATACCAATGGTGAATGCTTCCTGGTGCTGGAAAGCGGCGCGCAGGTGAAGGTTTCGCGCAGCTACCGCGATGTTGTCGCGCGGTTTGTCCATTAATGGGCGAGTGGCAGATCGCGGGGTTTGACCTCGCAGAGTTCATCGCAGCAACGCTGGCCGAGGATCTTGGCGTCGGCCTGCCCGGCGGCGGGCATGATGTTACCTCGGAAAGCGTGATCCCGGCAGACGCGCGCTTTGCGGGCACGATGGATACCCGCGATGCGATCACTGTGGCGGGCCTGCCGATCGCCGCCGCATTTTTCCGCGCGCTCGATCCTGCAATGGAGATCGAGATCCTGGCCGAAGAGGGCGCGGCTGTTGCCGCCGGGACCGATCTGATGCGGCTATCGGGCAATGCCCGCGCGATGCTGACCGCCGAGCGCAGCGCGCTCAACACCGCGCAGCACCTTTCCGGCATCGCCACCCTGACACGCCAGTATGTTGATGCCATGGGCAAGACGAAGGCGGTGCTGCTCGATACGCGCAAGACCATCCCGGGCCTGCGCCATCTGGAGAAATACGCGACCCGGATGGGCGGCGCGCAGAACCACCGGATGGGGCTGTGGGATGCGGCGATGATCAAGGATAACCATGTGGCGGTTGCAGGCGGGGTGGGCGAAGCCGTGCGCCGCGCCCGCGCTGCCGGTATTGCGCGGATCATCTGCGAGGTGGACCGGACCGAGCAGATCGAACCCGCGCTCAGCGCAGGTGCCAGCCATCTGCTGCTGGATAATATGAGCGTGGTCGGCTTGCGCGAAGCGGTGGCACTGATCGCTGGCCGCGTTCCTTGCGAAGCCTCGGGCGGGGTCCGGCTCGATACGATTGGCGCGATTGCAGCAACTGGCGTGGACTTCGTCTCGGTCGGCCGCCTGACGCAGAGCGCACCTGCGGCTGACATCGGCCTCGATTTCACCCAGCTGTGAGGCTGGCCGCGATAGTGTTGGCGCTGGCCCCAACCCCGGCGCTGGCCCAGGCCTATCAGTGCGCGCTCCTTGCGCGATATGAGCCAATCCGCCCGATCCGCCCCGATGGCCCGGTCATTCGCGCACCCATTGCCCGTTACACGCTGGCGGTCAGCTGGAGCCCGGAATTCTGCCGCAGCCAGCGCGGCCAAGGTGCTGGCAATGCCATGCAATGTGGCGGTGCCAATGGGCAGTTCGGCTTTGTCCTGCACGGGTTGTGGCCCGAATCGAACAGCGGCCCCGCCCCGCAGTGGTGCTCGCTCATCCCGCGTCCTTCGCCAAAGATCTTGCGCCAGAACCTGTGCATGTCCCCTTCGCCCTGGCTTCTCGAGCATGAGTGGGCCAAGCACGGCAGCTGCATGGCCAAGTCGCCCGACGGCTACTTCCGGGTCGCCGGCATATTGTGGAAGTCGCTGCGCTGGCCCGACATGAACCGGCTTTCACGCCAACCCGGTCTCACCGCTGGCGAACTGCGCCGGGCTTTCGTGGCTGCGAATCGGGGGTGGACGAGCGAGGCGGTCGGGATCGCCACCGGATCGCGCGGCTGGCTGCGTGAGCTCAAGCTTTGCTATGGCCGGGATTTCATGCCCCGGGCCTGCCCGCGCGGAAGTTTTGGTGCGCCAGATGGCACCCAGCTCAAGATCTGGCGCGGCTCTTAGCGCCTAGCCTTGAAGAAGCTCCGCAGCAACTCGGCCGCCTCTGCCTCACCCATCCCCGAATAGATTTCCGGGCGGTGGAGGCATTGGTCCTGTTCGAATATCCGCGCGCCGTGCTCCACCGCGCCGCCCTTGGGATCGCTGGCGGCGTAATATAGCCGCGCAATCCGGGCGTGGGCGATGGCGCCTGCACACATCGCGCAGGGCTCCAGCGTCACCCATAGCTCGCAGTCATCCAGCCGCTCATTACCAAGCATCGCAGCCGCCGCGCGAATCGCCAGTATTTCGGCATGGGCGGTCGGATCGGCCATGGTCCGGGGGGCGTTATGGGCGGCGGCGATCACCACGCCGTCCTTGATGATAACCGCCCCGATTGGCACTTCCCCCTCTGCCACGGCCATTCCCGCCTGCTCAAGCGCCATTGCCATCGGTTCGGGAAGCGGCCATTTACTCATCGGCCATGCGGTAACGCGCGGAATGCCGCGGTGCAACTTGACCTTTCCACAGTGAATCGCTAAGCGCGCCCCTTCCCCGGAAACGGCAACGAATTTCGAAGCGAGTAGTGACATGTCCCGCATTTGCGAACTGACCGGCAAGGGTCGCCAGGTTGGTAACAACGTCAGCCACGCCAACAACAAGACCAAGCGCGTCTTTCTGCCCAATCTGCAGAACGTCACGCTGATGTCTGAAGCGCTTGATCGCAGCTTCAAGTTCCGCGTTTCAACGCATGGCCTGCGCTCGGTTGAACATGTCGGCGGGCTTGACAACTGGCTGATCAAGACGGCTGACACCAAGCTGTCGACCAATGCGCAGAAGATCAAGCGCGAGCTGGCGAAAAAGCAGGCCGCCTGATTTTAGCGGCTCGGGCAACCGGGCCGTTAGAGTTAAAGCCTAATCAGGGCGCGCGTTGCGTAACGCGCGCCTTTCGCTTGTCTGACGCAGGGGTTAGTGGCGGCAGCAGCGCCGGATCAAGCTTCATCCGCCACAGCAGCGTCCGCTGGCTGGCTGCACCATTATCATCCGCCATCAACCAGACGATAATCGCCCCGTCCGCCGTCCGATCCACCGTGATGGCTTCAAAATTATCGACCGGCAACGGCGCATCAAGGCTGGCTATCTCTGTCGCTTGCCACACGCCGCCCGGCCTGATCTGCGCCGGATCGGCCAGCATGATCTTGCCCGCGGTGCGCACCGGAAACGGCCACAGCAAGCGGCGCATCACCACCAGCACCCGGCCATCGGGCAATTGGGCCATATCGGTCGGGCGATAGCCCTTGGTGCCGGCAAAGCTGAAGCGCTGCGGCGCGGTGCCCTCGATCGGGTCGCCCGGGAACAGCAAAGCGGGATGCAACCGCTTTTCAAACCAGCCCGGAAACGATTCGCCCAGCACGATAAAGCGCCCATCGCGCAGCCGGACCATTGCCTCTGGCCCCTTGTTCTGCGGCCATTCCCGCATGGCACTGGGCACGATCATCGCCTGACGGGTCAGGTCTGCCCCGTGGCGGGCAATCGCATTGCGCCCCTCCAGCGCCAGCCACAACCGCCGCGTTACCGGATCGAAGCTCGCCGCCTCGACATCGCGGTTATCCTTGAGCTTTTGCTCACTGTCGATCGTCGCGCCGATGATCGCAGCCACATTGGCGGCGCTGACCCCGGGGTGCGGGTCTGGAAAATCTAGGTAATAGCCGCGATCGCTGAA
>JAYVKX010000420.1:0-3489 GCA_043768005.1 Novosphingobium sp.
ACCGTTCTCGAACGATTCCTCGGTACCACTGGAAGCCGCGCCCATTACGCCGGGAAGCAGCCGAATGCAAGCGTCCAGCAGCATCAGCGCGGCAGGCTCTCCGCCCGAGAGGACGATGTCGCCGATCGACACTTCCTCGATCGTCCGCCCGGCGAAAATCCGCTCGTCAAAACCCTCGAAACGTCCGCATAGAATTGTCACGCCAGGCCCGGATGCAAGTTCGCGAACCCGGGCCTGGCTGAGCGGTTTGCCGCGCGGGGTCATGGCCAGCACCGGGCAAGCGGGATGCAGCGTGGCAGCATGGTCGATGCAAGCCCCCAGCACATCGGCGCGCAGCACCATCCCCGCCCCGCCGCCCGCCGGCGTATCATCCACCGCCTTGTGCTTGCCGATCGCAAAATCACGGATCTGGACCGTATCGAGCGTCCACTTGCCCTCCGCCCGAGCGCGCGCGGCGAGCGACACGCCCAGCGGCCCGGGGAACATGTCGGGATAGAGGGTGAGGACTGTGGCGGCGAAGATCATTCAAACCGTCCAGTTCTCAACCTTCAACCCCGGCACATCGGCGAAGTCAGTTTCATTGTTGGTAACCACCGTCGCATCGATGCTCAAGGCATGGGCCGCAAGCAGGCGGTCAAACCGAGCGCGTTTGAAGGGCAACAACGCATACGCGCGGGCTGCCGGTTCGTCGAAGGCCAAAAGCGGAATCGCGAACAAAAATGCTTCTAGCGCCTCTGGAGGCGGTGGCTTCTGCAACTGAGTTCCTAGGGCGATTTCAGCAAAACTGATCGCGGAAATGACAATCTCGCCCGGCTCGCACTCAGATATCCGCGCGTTTACTGGGCTTTCGCGATCCACCATTGCGTAAATCGAACTGTCTGCATCAATCAGGTACCTGATCACGATTGATCCTGCGCCTTCTTGCGTGCCGCAATCGTGCTGGGACGCTCTTCAAATTCGCGCAACTCTGGCGGCAGTGGTTTGAGCCAAGGCGCCTTTCCTGCGAAACCACTCACATCAATTTTGCGTTTGGGCACTACTTCCGGTTCGATCACAAAACCCGCCCGCTCTTCGCGCAGGACCATGGTCGAACCTTCCTTCAGCCCCAGATCTTTCGGCAGGCGCAGCGCCAGCGAATTGCCCGATTTGAACACCTTCGCGCGATATTCCTTGCCCATGACATACTCCGTATATACATTGTGTATATACATTGAGGGAACGACCGTCAAATGATCATGCGGACGATCTGCGTTGGCCTCGCATTTGCACTCGCCTCCCCCGTCCGCGCCGAAGAAATCGGCGAGTGCCGGTTTGATCGTGAAACGCTGAGTTTTGCCGGAACCCCGCTCGAACAGGCGAGCTGCCTGCTGCGCAAGGTCAAGCAAGGCGGGATCAGGCAGCCGCAGGCGCTGCCCGTGGTGATTGCCCGGCTGATGACAGGCGGCGGCGCGCCCTCATCTGTCATGATGGACGCGGCGCTGGCGGCTTTTCCCGAGCCTTATCGTGCCTATGCCGTCGAACACGCCCGCGATCCGGTTTCGCAAACCGAGGCCGGAATGCCGCTCGCTTATTTCGTGATCCACGACACCAGCACGCCATTTTATGCCGATGAGCCGTTCCCCGCGCGGCTCGACAGCGATCTGCTGATCAACAGTTTCGAGCCCTACATTGTGGACGAGCCAGTAGCCCATATCTTCCTCAATCGTGTTGGGCAGATCTGGGCCGGGCATGATTTTGCCGAGCCGTGGCGCGCTACCAAGCTGGAATCATATATGGTCGGCCCCGCCGCGCGTGGGCGTTTCGTTCATATCGAGACGATCCAGCCCCGGCGGTTCATGCCCGGCAGCGCCTCACTGGGTGACACCTATGCGCCGGAACCGGGCTTTTCGGACGCACAGTACAAGATGCTGGCCGCGCTCTATGTCTATATCAGCACAAGAGCCGGAAAGTGGCTGATCCCGGCGCAACACAACACGGTCGATGCCGGGATTCCCGACGCCCATGACGATCCGCAGAATTTTGAGCTTAAGCGGTTCGGGAACGCGCTGGAAAAGCTGCTCAGGCCTTAATCAACAGCGAAAGCCGCCTCAATCACCAGCCGCTCGCCCCATTCGGGCACGGCCTCAGCGCGCATCGGGACCATGAAGCGCTTCTTGTCCGGCCGTTCGATTTCGAGGATATCGCCCGCGCCGTAATTATCGACCGCGATGCAGCGGCCCAATTCCTCACCTGTGGTTGAAACAGCAGGCAGGCCGATCAAATCGGCGTAGTAATATTCACCGTCCGCCAGCGCAGGTAAAGTAGACCGCGGCACGGCAAGAGCAGTGCCGCGCAAAGCCTCGGCGGCGGTGCGATCGGTCACTTCAGCAAAGCGGGCGATCGCTCCGCCCTTGGTATCGTCGCGCAGTTTTTCGAGAGTTAGCTTGGCTCCGCTGCCTGAAACGGTGAAGGTGTGGTAGCGTTTCAACGCCGCCACACCTTCTCCAAACAGCTTGAGGCGAACCTCACCCGTAATGCCATGCGCGCCACTGATGGCGGCCAGTGTTACCTGGATTTCTGGCATGAAGGGGCGGTCCTGGGCCAAGGCTTAGGCTTCGGGCTGATCGTCAGCAGCAGCGGCTTCAGGAGCAGCTTCTGCTTCGGCAGCAGGCGCTTCTTCAGCGGCGGCTTCAGGAGCAACTTCTGCTTCGGCAGCTGGAGCTTCTTCAGCGGCGGCTTCAGGAGCAACTTCTGCTTCGGCAGCCGGAGCTTCCTCGACAGCGGCTTCAGGAGCAGCTTCTTCGGCAGCTTCAACAGCGGGCGCTGCTTCAGCCGCAGCTTCTTCAATGGCTGGAGCTTCTGCAGCGACTTCTTCAACCACTGCTTCAACCACCGGAGCGGCGGCGGCAACAGCGGCGGCTTCGGCGGCTTCTTCTGCCTTCTTGGCCTTGTCTTCTACACGTTCCTTGGCCTTCTTGCCCGGTTCAGCCTTGTTGGGGTTGTTGGTGACGGCACGTTCCTTGATCCCGGCCTTGTCGAGCATACGGGCAACGCGATCGGTTGGCTGCGCGCCAACGCCCAGCCAATAGCGGACGCGGTCTTCGATCAGCGCAACGCGCTTTTCATCATCCTTGGCGAGCAGCGGGTTGTAGGTGCCAACCTGTTCCAGATACTTGCCGTCGCGCGGGGCGCGGCTGTTGGATACGACGACCTTGTAATACGGGCGTTTTTTGGAACCGCCGCGCGAAAGCCGGATAGCTACTGACATGAAATTACCTTTCTTCTAAACTAGTTAAGTGTTATTTTTTGAGAAACTTTGATAAATCGGGGCCAGAGCCACCGCCAAGGCCTGGAAGGCCGGGCATGGCAGCCCCCATACCGCCACCTGCGAACAGTTTGCCAAGGCCCGCAAGGCCGCCCATCTTCTTGATCTGCTTCATCGCGCGCTCCATTTCCTGGTGCATCTTGAGCAGCTTGTTGACGTCTTGAACCTGCATTCCCGAACCATTG
>JAYVKX010000421.1:0-2545 GCA_043768005.1 Novosphingobium sp.
CGAACGATTGCGCGCTCGCCGAGGCTTAGCGCAATCTCCGGCTTCACGTTTGACGATCCGTCAATTGAGCGAGCAAAAACGTCGCCTCCGCCAGAAATGCGGGGATCGCTTCGACGACGCGCATGGCCTTGCCTTCGTCATAGGTATGCGAGGCGATATTTCGCATATCGCGAAAGTCACTCCAAGTTGGCCAACTGCTTGCGACAAACCCTTGTTCATAGGCAGTTCGGATCAGCGTTGGAAAGCTCATCCGGTCAATCTCGTCCGGTGAGGGTGAGGACTGCTCCAGTGCCCGGCGCAGCATCTTATGGGCAAGTTCGTAAGCAAACTCGAACCGCTGGACCAAGCCGTCGCGGATCTGGAGATCGGTTCGATCCTCATCGTAACGTGCCAAGCCTTAGTCCAGCCGACCTACGGCTTTGGCAAGCGGGGTAAAGTCAAACGCCATGCCGCCTTGTGCCAGCAATACGCCGGTCAGGGCAAGTCGCGTGTCAGCGAGAAGCTGTCCGCCGCACGCTGGAGCTTTCGGTCTGGTAGCCGTCGTAGATGACGCGCGCGAGGCTGGCGATCTTCGAATCGCGGCCGGTCTTGCCGCCCTGGCCGGTGACGTAGATCGCGACGGCATAGGCATGGCCATCGGGGGTGCGGATAATCCCGACGTCGCTCGAGGTGTTGCTCAGCGTTCCGGTCTTGTGCGCGACTTGCGCGCCTTCGGGCAGCAGCGCGCGCATCCGGCGCTTGCCGGTCTGGCAGCGCTCCATCGCGCCGAGCAGGACGGAACGGCTCGATTGGCTCAGCCATTCACCGCGATAGAGTCCCGCCAGCAGCCGGGTCATCGCCAGTGGCGTGGCGCTGTCGCGCGGATCGACCGTAGTGGCGGGATTGATCGCGCCGTCATCGCGCACCAGCGTCGCAATATCGCGGTCGAGCCGGAAGCCGGTAACGCCTGCGCTGCGGATCCAGCGATTGACTGCGGCGGTTCCACCGACTGCGGCGAGCAAGGCGTCGGTCGCCTGGTTGTCGCTGCGGGTGATGGCGAGCTCGATCAGGCTAAGCGCGGAAAGCATGGTGCCGGGACGAACCGGAGCGACCGAGGTCGAGAATTTGGGCGAGGGTACTGGCACCATCAGCGGAAACTGGTCGGTCAGGCGGTAACGCCCTTCGTCAACGCCTTGCAGGAAGGTGGCGACGATCGCGATCTTGCTGGTGCTGGCGAGCGGGAACGGCTGGCTGCCGAGCACCTGGACGTTGCGGCCCGTGGCGAGATCGACTGCGGAAACCCCGATCCGGCCCATTTGCGGGCTGGCGAGCGCGGCCAGCTGCGCCTCGAATGCCGATGCGTAAGTGGTTGGCGCAGACGGCAGAACGGGGGCAATCGACCTGACCTGCGGTGCCCGCAATTCTGTGCCAAGCAGCTGGTCGAACGAGTTTTCGAGATCATTGGCGCTGACCGGTGCGGCAAAGCTGCCGGCCAAAGCCAGTGCGCCCAAAAATCGCGAAAGGAGTCCCGTCTTCACAATGCGATACCTAACCCACCCAACCTTGGGATTTGATTAATCACGGCAGATACTTAGGCAATCGGGCAGCGACGAAGCGCACTTTATGCACGGGCGGTCGAGTCTGGCGGCCCTAAATGGCGTATTGCGCCCCCAGCTCGATCACCCGATTGGGTGGTATGTTGAAATAGTCGGTCGGGTCTGCGGCGTTGCGGTGAAGTATGATGAACAGCACATCCTGCCAGATCGGCATGCCGACACCGGCCGAAAAGGCATAATTGTTGCGCCCGATAAAGAAGCTGGCGCGGTCGGCTTGCGGCACGGTCCCGGCGGCAATCAGATCGTCGCGCACCGCCGGATGCTCCATGAAGCCATAGCGCAGCTCGATCCGCGAGAAATTGTCGTCCACGCGCGTCACGGTCATCCGTTCGTCGGGTTCGCAATATGGTTGCTGCAAGGTGCGGACGGTCATCACGTAATTGTGGCGATGCAGCACCCGGTTGTGCTTGAGGTTGTGGAGCAGCGCATGCGGGGTAAGCTCGCCCCGTGCGGTCAAGAACACAGCAGTCCCTTCCACTCGCGCCGGTGACCGGGCGGACAGCGCGCTCGCCATATCGGCCAGCGGCACCGCCCCGTCGCTTTCCAGCGCGCCGATGAACTTGCGCCCACGCACCCAGGTCCAGATGATGATCAGGATGCCCGCGCCGATCAGCAGCGGCACCCAGCCGCCCTCGACCACCCGCAGGATATTGGCCCCGAAGAACAAGAGGTCGATAGCGAGGAACGGGACAATCACCGTCAGGCTTGCCGCGCGGCTCCAGCCCCAGCGCCGCCGCGTCACAACATAGGCGAGGCAGCAAGTCACCACCATAGTGCCAGTTACCGCGATGCCATAGGCGGACGCCATCGCCGAGGAAGTGCGGAAGCCCAGCATCAGCACGACCACTCCGAACAGCACGAACCAGTTGATCGAGGGAATATAAATCTGCCCGGCATGGCCCGGCGAAGTCTGTTTGATCCTGAGGCGCGGTAGCAACCCCAGCTGGATC
>JAYVKX010000422.1:0-5906 GCA_043768005.1 Novosphingobium sp.
TGGCCTCGATCGCTGCATCATTGGGCTTTCCCCACGCCGGATCATGCTCATATGCATCCTGCAGCGTGGCGATGCGATCGCTGGTCATCGGATGGCTGCTGTAGAATTCACTGTCAGCATTGCGGGTATAGCCGTGGCGATATTCCATGCTTCGCAGCTTGGTGAAAAAGTCGATCGAGCCGCGCCCCGTTATCCCGGCCCTGGAAAGATACTGCGCACCGGCAGCATCCGCGCTCGATTCCTGTGAGCGGTTGAAGGCGAGATATTTGCCCAGCGCGGCTTGCTGCCCGGCCATCATCACGCCCATCGCCGCCTCACCCGCCCCGGCAACTGCGGCCGCTGCGCCCAGCAGCAGCGAGAGGATGCTGATGCCCTGCGCCGCCTTGGCTGCATCGCCGCCGCTGATTGCATGGCCGCCGGTGATATGGCCCAGCTCATGCGCGATCACGCCTTGCACTTCATTGGCGGTGCTGGCCTCGTTGATCAGCCCGCTGTTGAGATAGACCGCCTGCCCGCCGACCACGAAAGCATTTATCGAAGGATCATTGACCAGCACGATATCGACATTTCTGGGATCGAGGCCGGCCGCGGCAATCAGCGGAGTTGCCATATCGCGAAACAGCGCCTCGGTTTCAGCATCGCGCAGGACCGATTGCGCGGCGACCGGCTGAACGGTGAACGCCGCTGCGGCCAATGCTGCAGTAATGCGGGCGGGGATGCGCATGGCCTGCCTCTAGCCCTGCGGTGCCTGAACCGGCGCTGAAGCTTGGCCGCTGTGGCTTGAGAGGAAGCCCAGAACGGCATCGATGACCCGGCGGTCCCGCGCCATGAACGGCTGCGCCAGCTTCATGATGATCGCCTGATGCGACAGGCCGTTCAGCACCACCGCCCGGGTTGGCGCGCCGGCGGCGCTCATCGCCTTGGCCAGTGCCAGGCTGTTGCGCGGTTTTACCGTAATATCGATATCGCCGGTCAGCAGCAGCATGGGCGGGGCATCGCCGCGCGCAAAAGTGATCGGCTGGGTGATCGCAGGCTTTGCCACATGGGCAAAGGCAGCTCGCGCCGATGAGCTGGTGAAGGGATAGAAATCATACGGCCCGGCCAGCCCGATCATCCCCTTGATAAATCCATCGGGCAGGCCTTCGCGGCCCAGCCATTGCCGGTCCAGCGTCAGCATCATGCCATTATAGGCCCCGGCAGAATGGCCCATCACAAACACCCGGTCGGGATCGCCGCCCTGTTCGGCAATGTGATCATGGACCCATTTCAAGGCGGCAGCGCCATCGCGCAGCATATTGGGAAACACCCCGTCCGGGGTCAGCCGATAGCCGGGCAGCACCACCACATAGCCCGCGCGGGCCAGCGTCCGTCCGATGAAGTGATACTCGCCCGCCTTGCCCGAATGCCAGCCGCCGCCATAGATGAACACCACCACGGGGCGCTGCTGGATTGCAGGGGTTGCAGGGACAATTACCTCCAGCTGCTGCGCGGGGAGCGGTCCATAAGCGATATCATGCAAGGCCACTTTGGTGCCAGCGGTGCCGCCGGACATCCGGTCGGCCCAATCGAGCACCGCCACGCCATTGGTGGCAATAGTGTAGCGGTAGAGCCCGAACAAAACGGCGATGAGCGCCGCCAGAATTATCAAAGTCCAGCCCATCCAGCCGATCCGCTTGCGTTTGGTGATTGTCGTCATCGCCGCGGTGGTATCGTGTAAAAGCAAAAGGCGCCATGCCTGATGGGCATGGCGCCTTTCTCCCCCTCGCTGGAAGAAGATCTCTTAGGGTTAGCCGATGAGTTTGCGGGCGGCCTTTTCAAGCAGCGCGATATCATCGCTGACTTCGCCCAGCAGCACCACTTCACCGCTGGCCAGCCGCCGCGCGACCAACAGGGTAAATTCGCTGCCCTCATGCGCTATACTGTCAAGCGGCTGATGATCGAGCTTGCGCAGCTTGCGGGCCAGCGCCTCACGCGGGGTATCGCGCAGATCAGCGGGCTTGCCGCTTTCATCGCGGCGCAGGCGGCGCTCGGCCGTAACCACGCCCTTGAGCCCGCCGGGAGCGGAAGACAAATAGCCCGCCAGCGTGCCTCGGCCAAGGCCCAGGCGGTGGGCATGGCCCAGCGCAGAGGCATATTCGGTCAGCCGCGTCTTGTCATATTCCGCGCCGAACACCAGCTTGACCACCGGGGTCATCGGCGCGCGATCCTGGACGGTCAGGCCCGAATCGATAACCAGTTCGTCAAAATCTGCGGGTGCATCGGCGGCGGCGATCGAGAAATCATAGGCGCGGCCGATCGCGGCATACAGCGCATGGCGGGTGCGATCCTCTGATCCTTGCGCAGCCTGGGCCAGCTCACGGGCAGAGGCGAGCCAGTCGGCCAGCGCCATATCCTCAAACCTCGCAAGGTCAGTTTCCGGCAGGATCTCGGTGCCGATATCGGTCCCCAGCTCCAAGGCGAAATCCTCTGCCGCGGCAGCCTGGTATCCGCCGAAAGCCGGTTCCGGGAATTGGGCACCGGAGGGGACAATGTCATCCTCGGACAGATCATGGACATCGGCCGGGCCATCAGCCCATTCGGTCAACGGCGGTTCAAGCGCGATGGGCATCGGCACAAAGGATTGGGCGAGGGCCGACTGCGGTGACACATCCAGCGCCTGATCGATTTCAAGCAGTAGCTCGTCGGTGGTTTTCTGATCAGCCAGTTCCTTCCAGTTGATCACGCCATAGATGAAATCGATGGTGTCATCGTCGCTGGAGAAGGGCAGCAGGATGCCGCGATACAGCACGGTATGTTCGCGCTGGTTGACGAATTCGGCCTCAAATCCGATCGGCGCCTGATTGGCCAGGATCTGCATATAGTGATCGGTAATGCGTGACAGCAGCGAGCGGCTCGGCACATCGTCAAGCGCATGGATCGGCCCGGTTGCGCCGCATTCCACCGCCAGCTGATCGCCCAGATACTGGATCGCCGGATTGTCGATCCCGCCGGTGAAATCAAGCAGCACACTATAGGGCCCGAAATCAGGCAAAGCTTCGGGATCAAGATCTTCGATCGAGGGAAAGTTGCGATCATCCAGCAGGCTGGCCCAATGATTATAGGCCCGCACCTGCATGCGCCGTTCATCCTGCCCTACGGGGCTGGGCGGCGGCTCGTGGCCGGTCTCGTCCTCAACGAAATCATTCTCATGCGATTCGTCACCTGCCCCGGTGAGATCCATGAAATTTCCGCGATACGTATCCATCTAGGCTTCCCATCAGCGTCCCTGTTCAAGGCCTTTCTGGCGCAACATGGTAAATTAAGCGTTAAGTCGCGCCGCCAATTCCAGTTGACGTCACGCAGCCATGAAGCTGCGACCGACTGGATGGTTAGCTGAGCAGCGGATCGGGGCGAGAGCAGGCCCGGTGCGATCAGGGCCGGGCAGGGCTAGCCAGCGCAGGCACGGGTTCCGCTTAGAACATATAGCGCATCCGCACGCTGTGCTGCACCGCGTCCTCGGCCACCATGAAGGCGGCGGAATTGAAACTGGGCGGACCGAAGCGGACCGGGGCATCGCGCGAAAAGCCGAAGCCTTCCTTGGGCATGAACAGCGCCATATCAGCCTTGCCGTTGCCATTTTCGTCATGGATCATCGAGATCGCATAGCGTCCCGGCGCAACCGGTCCGAAATCAAGCCTGACCGTGCCGCCCGCCACAACTGGAACGGTCAGCTTGTGCGCAGCGGGATCCTTGGTGCAATTGGGAAAAGCGCGCGGCTGGGTGGTCAGGCAGGCCAGCACCTGGCCCTTGGCCGAACGCAGTCCGGTTACCGTCACGCTTACCTCGGGTCCGGGCGATGCTGCACCTGCCAGCGATGCGGCAAGGATCAGGGCGCTGAAAGCCCGCGATCGGTTTTGCACAGCCGGTCCCAGATGCGGAAATAAAGTCCGTAGTTGCATAAATATTGCTCATGATGACGCTGGTGATGGCTGGCGGTTATCAGCCAACCCCCCAACCGGGAATGAACGAGGGCACGGGGAAACATTTCCCAGCCCATATGATTGGTGATGCCCATGATGGTCATGATCGTCAGCACCAGCCCCAGAACTGCGATATGAACCGGGATGAGGAACACCAGCGCGGGGATAACGACGGCGCCGGTCAGCGCCTCGAGCGGGTGAAAGCTCATCGCGGCCCAGGCGGTGGGCGGACGGCTGGCATGGTGGACCGCATGGGCGATCCGGAACGGCCGCGGGCGGTGCATCCAGCGGTGGGTCCAATAGAACCAGCTATCATGCGCCAGCAGATAGAGCAGCAGCGACAACGGCAGATACCCCAGCGGGTGATCGCCGAAATTGGCATAGATCCGGGTCCAGCCGCGTTGCTGCCAGCCCCAGGCAGCGATCCCGGCGGGGATGCCGTAAATCGCCGCCGATGCCAGCGAGTAGCCGATCTCGCGGCGGATCTGCGGCGCTTGTCCGGCATAAAGCCCGGGGCGGACCAGCCGGGTGAGCCAGGCAAATGCGCCGCTGCTGACAAGATAGCGCAAGGCCACAATCCCCGTCATCGCGGCGGCAGAAACGGCGACTGAGACCGCAGGCGAGGTGATGTATCCCGGCATTGCCGGACTATGCCCCGCCGCGCGGTTCAGTGATAGCGATTAGCGCGCATTCGAACGTGGGCCGCCTGAGCCGCCGCCAGGTCCGCGATTACCGCCGAACCGGCGCTGGCCGCCATTGGCGCCCTCTGGCCTGGCCGGACGGCGATCACCTTCAGGACGTGCAGGGCGACGATCACCCTCTGGCCGAGCCGGGCGACGAT
The DNA here is from genome assembly GCA_043768005.1 of Novosphingobium sp. GTDB lineage: Bacteria > Pseudomonadota > Alphaproteobacteria > Sphingomonadales > Sphingomonadaceae > Novosphingobium. The sequence continues at coordinate 4,801 of JAYVKX010000422.1, forward strand.
CGCCCTCAGGACGCGCGGCACCGGCAATCCGATCCTCATGGGCCAGCGGATTGTGGACCGGACCGCGCTCGCCTTGCGGGCGACCGCCATAGCGCTGCTCGTTGCGGACATAGGCATCGCGGGACTGGCCGTCACGGGCCTGCCCGCCATTGCTGCGATTGTTGTTGCGGCCCTGACCCGAACCACTGCGCTGACCGCCCCGGCCCTTGGCATCGCGGGCGTCGCGGCGCGCATCCTGTTCGGCTTCGGCGGGCTTGCGGGTAGGCGCTGGCAGACGTGCCGCCTCCTTGGCGAAGTTTTCTGGCAGCGCCATCGGCATCAGCTTCACCCCGGTCAGCTTTTCGATGTCCTTCAGATAGGGCTTTTCGTCGACCGCGACGAAGCTCACCGAAATACCATCGGCCCCGGCGCGCGCGGTGCGGCCGATCCGGTGAACATATTGTTCGGCCACATTGGGCATTTCGAAGTTGAACACATGGCTCACCCCGGTCACATCGATCCCGCGCGCGGCGATATCGGTGGCAACCAGCACCGGGCAGGAACCCTGGCGGAACGCGCTGAGCGCTGCGGTGCGCTGCGGCTGGCTTTTGTTGCCATGGATCGCTGCAGCATTGACCCCGGCGGAGTTGAGGTGGCGCACGACGCGGTCTGCGCCATGCTTGGTCCGGGTGAACACCAGCGCGCGCTCAACCTTGCCGTCGGCCAGCCCGGTCTTGAGGCTTAGCGTCAGCAGCGCCTGCTTTTCGGCCTGGTTCACATGGGTGACGAACTGATCGACCCGCTCAGCCGTGGTGGCCTGCGGAGCCACTTCGACGCGGACCGGATTGTTGATGAACTGGCGGCCCAGCTCGGCAATAGCCTTGGGCATGGTGGCCGAGAAGAACAAGCTCTGTCGTTCCTTGGGGAGCATGTTGGCCACGCGCTTCAGCGGCACGATAAAGCCAAGGTCCATCATCTGGTCAGCCTCGTCGAGCACGAAGATTTCGACATTACGCAGCGTCAGCGCACGCTGATCGATCAGATCGAGCAGGCGGCCGGGGGTGGCAACAAGGATATCGGTTCCGCCAACCAGTGCGCGGGATTGCTTGCCGACGGGGATGCCGCCG
>JAYVKX010000423.1:0-3821 GCA_043768005.1 Novosphingobium sp.
ACCTCGCTGCGGCGGATCGATTGGGACAGCATGGGTTTCAACTATGTGTTGGTTTTCTCTCCCAACGCCATAGCGGACGCGCCGCATAATCTGGCCGCGACGATCGATCTTCCGCCGGGACAGAATAATGGTCAGTTGCTCCGCGCGCTGGTTCGGGGCTTTCCCTCCAGTTCGGTGATCGAAGTGGGCGGGGTGCTGCGCGAAGCGCGCGATCTGCTCAGCCAAATTGGCACTGCGATCCTCAGCGCAGCATCCGTGGCGGTACTGGCGGGGATTGCGGTATTGCTGGGAGCGATTGCCGCCGCGCGGGCCAGCCGCCTGTATGACAATGTGATCCTGCGGGTGCTGGGGGCAAGCAGGCGGCAGTTGCTGCTGCTACAGCTGGCCGAATATGGCGCGCTGGCGCTGCTGCTGGCGGGCGTCGCGCTGGTGCTGGGCAGCGCTACCGCATGGCTGGTGATCGTCCAGATGTTCGAGTTCGATTGGCTGCCCGATTGGACCATCGTGCTGGGAGTGCTTGGCGCCGGGCTTGTGCTGGTGATCTGCTTCGCGCTGGCCGGCTCGGTTCCGCTGCTGCGAGCCCGGCCGGCACAGGCGCTCAGAGAGCTTTAGGCGAAGACATCTGCGCTTGACGGATCCTTGGGATCATCGCCAAACCGGTTGGGTCCGCGGGTGCCATCAAGGCACATGAAGACCAGTACAATGATCCCGCCCGCATAGGGGATGAAGCCGAGCAGGATAAACCAGCCAGACTTGTCCTGATCGTGGAACCGCCGCACCTGTACAGCCAGCGCAGGCACGAAACTTGCCAGCACATACAGCGCCATCAGCCCACCGCCGACATAGACCATCATACCAGGCTCGCCCGGATTTCCGGTATCATCGAAGCGTGGCATGCCCGCAAATATCACGGCGATCAGCAGGGCGATCACCACCAGCTGCATCAGCTGGAACATCCAGTATTCCTTGCGGCGCGATCGGCCCGAAAAATCGGCGTAACGGCGATATGGCAACAGCATCCATTCAAGCATCATCATCCCCTTCGTGATTGCTCAGATTGATTGGCAGCATTGCACCACAAAGGGGGGGGCACTGGCAAACAAAAAGGGGACCAGTCACCCGGTCCCCTTTTCATAAGCCTCCAAGGTTTACCCGTCAGAACTTGAACCGCGCGGCCACGCCATAGGTGCGCGGCTGGTTGGTATAACCGGAGATTGATTTGCTCTGCGCCACGGAATCGAAGATGTCCGAGACATAGCGATGATCGAGCAAATTGCGGCCCCACACCGTCAGCTCCAACCCATTCTCCAGCGCATAGCTGAGCGAGGCATTGAGATCGTTGATCTCGCGCCGGAACGGCTGCGCCGCCAGCCGCGCAGGCGTGTAGTTCTTTGATCCATCAAGGTTGGTGGTAACGAACGCGAGCAGACCCGCCTCATTCTGCACCGGCGCTTCATAGTGGAAATCGCCCGACAGGATCACATGATCGCCATTACCCAGCGCGTGGTTCCACTGCGCGCCCAGCGTTGCGCTAAGCTGGGTGATATTGCCGATCTTTGTACCGGAGACATCGCCAAACGGCGAATCCACATAGCTGTCATATTTGGGATCGAGATAGGTCATCGCTACCGACAAGGTCAGCTCGCGCGTGGGGTTTACCCGCCCGTCAAACTCGATGCCAAAAGTGGATTGCTTCGCGGCGTTGCCCAGGATGAAGCCGGTTCCGGTGAAAGTATTGGCCTGGAAGTTCTTGATTGACTGTTTGAAGAAGGTGAGGTTGGCCGAAGCCACACCCCAATTGCCCTTGATCCCCAGTTCAAACACTTCCGAATTTTCCGGCTTGGCAAAGCGCGATCCGCTGGTCAGGTTCGGGGTGGCGATCCCGGCGGTGCGGATACGGACCAGATCCAGCGCGGTCGGCCGGCTATCGCGCGACAAATTCCACGAGCTGGCCTTGAAGCCGGTGGCATAGCTTGCATAGATATTCAGCCGATCGCTGGCCTTGAAGGCCAGCCGCCCGACATAGGACCAATCGCCATCGCGGGTTTTGCCGTTCTCGACCGAATTGGGAATATTGAGCATCTGCGGCAGGAATTGCAGCGCGCCAAGCCCGGCAAAGGGCGGGGGAAGCAAGACTGACGAGAACAGATCGGTGCTGACCGAGCTGGACGACACATCCTTGGCATCATGGGTGTAATTGCCGCCCAGCGTCAGGGTGAGGCCGCTGGCAATTTCGAAATCGACATTGCCGAACAGCGAATAGGCCTCATTATCCTGCTTGAAGTGGTTGAAGAAGCCCTGCCCGGCGGTCCAGAAAGTGCCCGGCGGCCGGCCCAAAAGCGCCTCCACCGTTGGCGCGTTCAAGGCACCGTTTGTAAGACCCAGCAGCAGCAGGTTCACATAATTGCGGAAATCCTGGCCATAGACGATCTGGTCTGCGGTATCGGCCTGTTCCTTGAAGTAATAGGCCCCGAGCAGCAGATTGAACGGACCATCAAGATTGGTCGAAACGCGCATTTCCTGGGTGAAGGTTTTGAGTCGCGCCTGACCGATATTGGCCCCCGTCGCCAGCCGGGCGCTGGTGAAATCAACATCCTGATCGGCTTCCATTTTGGTGTCGCGATAGGCGGTGATCGAGGTCAGCGTCAGCGGACCAAAGCTGTAATCAAGCTGGCCCGAAAGACCCCAGTTGCGGACCTTGCTGGTCGGCACGACATCGCTGTAGACAATATCGGCAAACGGGGTGCGGAAATCATTCACCTGCCCGCCAACCAGCCGGACCGCGCCGGTTGTCGCAGACGGTTGAAGATTGATCACCCCACAGCATTTTTCGCTCAACTGATCATAATCGGCGATCAGCCTGATTTTGAGATCATTGCTCGGCTCGATCAGCAATTGCCCGCGGGTGAACCAGCGGTTGCGGTTGTTCAGATCATCGCCGTTGAAAGCATTGGTCAGATAGCCATCGCGCTTGTTGATCCCGGCAGACAGGCTGGCAGCGATGGTTTCGCTGATCGGCCCGGTGATATAAGCCTTGCCGATGATCGAATTATAATTGCCGTATGATGCCTCGACGCTGCCGCCAAGCGTGAATTGCGGCGCGCGGCTGATGATCGAGATGACGCCGGCCGAAGCGTTCTTGCCAAACAGGGTGGACTGCGGCCCGCGCAGCACTTCAACCCGCTGGATATCGGGCAGATCGCTGATCTGTGCGATCGCGCGGCTGCGATAGACCCCATCGACGAACACCGCGACCGAAGGTTCAAGGCCCAGATTATTACCGCTCGTCCCGAACCCACGGATCGAATAGCTGGTGGCGAACTGGCTCTGACTCTGGCTTACCCGAAGCGAAGGGACCACTGATTGCAGATCGGTGATGTCACGGATCTGGGCACGCTGGATCGTCTCGGCAGTGGTGACGCTAACTGCAACCGGGGCCGATTGCAGGGTCTGCTCGCGCTTGGTCGCGGTGATGATGATTTCATTGCCAAGATCGGCGCTCTGATCTTCAACCGGGCGATCCACCGCGGGCAGCGCTTCTTCTTCCTGCGGGGCGGCGGTGTCTGCTGTCGCAGCAATCTGAGTTGATGGGCCTGCTTGCGCAAAGGCAGCTGCAGGAAATGCGACGGCGCCAAGCAATGCAGCGCGGAATAGTTTCATGGTCATGGCGCATGGCTATAATGAATTGTTCCACGATCGCAAACCTTGCCGAGCAGGGCGCGATAAGCTAGGGGCGCGCGCATGTTGCGGCGCAGCACGTGCCCGCCCACTCCCGATTCTGAATGGAAGTTTCCCGATGTCCGCCCCTCTCCCTTTGCGCA
>JAYVKX010000424.1:0-5840 GCA_043768005.1 Novosphingobium sp.
GGCGGGGTCGGCGGGCAAAGCCCGGTGTACTACAATCTGTTCATCTCCGGGGCCGCGCTGCTGGTGGTGCTGGAGTTTGAGCGGCTGGCGCGTGGCATATTGGGCCGGCGCATCTGGGCCGCGATGGCGCTGTGCGGGCTGGCCGTCACGATCAAGCAGACCACTGTGTTCGAAGCGCTGTTCCTGGGCGGCTATGTGCTGACCGCGCTGTGGCAGGCGGGCAGCCCCGTGCGGCGGATCGTTCTTGTCGCGCTGGCATTTGGCGCAATCGGTGCATCGCCAACCGCCGCGATCAGCCTCTATTACGCCGCCGTGGGCCATTGGGGCGAATATTGGCATGCGATGATTACCTCCAACCTGCACAAAAGCCATCTCGATGCTGCGATGACCTGGAACTGGGCCAAGGCGCTGATCGTCCGGGCGATCTTCGTGATGGGTCTGGCGGTGTGGGGCGCGACGCAAGCGCAAGACCAGCGCAGCCGCCGGTTCCTGATCGGCTGGCTGATCGCGGCGATGATCGGGTTTCTTTCAGTCCCCAATTTCTTTCCCCATTATATCCTGCCGGTACTGGTCCCCGCCTGCGTCGCGGCGGGGCTGGTGTTTGGCCGCAAGGATTGGGGCCGGGTCATATTCGTCGCCACGCTGGCCTATTACCAGCTGTGGTACAGCCCGTTCGATTTCGCCTGGAGCCGGCAATCCGCCGCTTCGATGCAGCGGATGGCCGCGTTGATCCGGGCCCATGATGGCGGCGGGGGTTTGCTGGTTTATGATGGGCCGCCGTATCTTTACACCATGACCGGCAAGGCCCCGCCCAGCCCGCTGGCCTTCCCGCACCATTTCAATCACGCCATCGAACAGGATGTCAGCCACCTCAATACCAGCGCAGAGCTGCAACGGGTGATCGCGCGCCGCCCGGGCGTGGTGGTGATCTCGCTCCGCCCGCTCAACCAGCCGGTCAATCGCGATTCCTATGCCCGCATCCGGCGCTATGTGCAGGCCAGTTGCCGGGTCGTGGGGATCGAGACTGCCTATGAGGTCAAGGTCAAATCGCCGATGGTGATCTTTGGCGATTGCCGCCCACCCGAAATATAGTGACGAACCGCTGCCAGTGATTACATGATAATCGCGCTGCCTGCCCGGGCCGCGCGGTTTGATAATCATTCGGGATTTCCATGCACCGTTTTACCACTGCCGCACTGCTCACCCTTGGTCTGTCGGCCTGCGCCGCGCAGACGCCCGCTCCGCTGATCAGCGCGCCTGTTCCGGTCCCGATTGCGGCACCGCAGCCCGCCCCGCTCAGCGATCTGGTCAAGGCGGTGGATATTCCGTTTGAGAGTTTCACCCTGCCCAATGGGCTGACCACCATCGTTCACACCGATCGCAAGGCGCCGATCGTGGGGGTTACGGTCTATTACCGGGTCGGCTCCAAAAGCGAACCCAAAGGGCGAACCGGCTTTGCCCATCTGTTCGAACATCTGATGTTTGGCGGATCTGAAAACGTCGCCAATTTCGACATTCCGCTGGAAGGGGCAGGCTCCACCCCCACCAATGGCAGCACCGGGAATGATCGGACCAACTATGTCGAAACGGTGCCAACCGGCGCGCTCGAACTGGCGCTGTTCATGGAAAGCGACCGGATGGGACATCTGCTGGGCGCAGTCAGCCAGGACAAGCTGGATAAGCAGCGCGGGGTGGTCCAGAACGAAAAACGCCAGGGCGATAATGAACCCTATGGGCTGACCGATTATGCCATCGACGAAGGGCTGTTCCCGGTCGGCCATCCCTATCGCCATTCTGTAATCGGATCGATGGCGGATCTGGATGCGGCCAGCGTTTCGGATGTACGCCAATGGTTCACCGATAATTATGCGCCGAACAATGTCGTGCTGGCGCTGGCCGGGGATATCGATGCCGCGACCGCTCGGCCGCTGGTCGAAAAATGGTTCGGTGCGATCCCGCGCGGGCCGCAGGTGCGCCAGATCAGCGCCGGTCCGGTGACGCTTGCTGCGCCGGTAACGCGCGAGATGATGGATCAGGTGCCGGTTACCCGGCTGATCCGCGCCTGGAGCGGGCCGGGTATCAATGATGCCGATGCCCCCGCGCTGGATGCGGCCATGCGCGTGCTGGGCGGGCTAGCCAGCTCAAGGCTCGACAATGCGCTGGTCCGGGGCGAGCAGCTCGCCGTCTCTGTCAGCGCCGGGGCGCTGCAGTATGAACAGCTCAGCACGCTGCAAGTGACCATGGATGTTAAGCCGGGCGTGACCCGCGCCGCCGCCGAGCAGCGGTTTGACGCGCTGATCGCCCAATATATCACCGATGGACCAAGCGAGGATGAAGTCCGCCGCGCGGCGACCAGCGCAGTATCTGCCCAGCTTAATTCGCTGGAACACGTTGGCGGCTTTTCCGGCAAAGGCGCGCAGCTGGCCGAAGGGCTGCTGTTTTCGGGCAATCCCGCCCAGTTCAAGCTTGATCTGGCCCGAATTGCCGCACTGACCCCGGCCGATGTGCGCGCTGCAATGCAGCGCTGGCTGACCCGCCCGGCCTTTGCGCTGACGATCAGCCCCGGCGCGCGGACCAAACAGGGCGATGCGATGGGCGGCTGGGGTGACGAGATGACTTCTGCCAAACCGGCGCGTGATCCAAAACGGCGCGCGCCGAACCTTGCCGCCGGGCCAAACCGCGCCGCTCCACCTGTGGCATCGGTGGCCGAGATGAGCTTTCCGGCGGTGGAACGCACCACGCTTTCAAACGGGATCCCGGTAGCGCTGGCCCGCCGCACCGCGGTACCCACCGTGCTGGTCAGCCTCAACTTCGACGCAGGGATTTCCGCCGATGCGCAAGACACGCCCGGCACCCAATCGGTGATGCTGGCCCTGCTGGATGAAGGCACCGCCACGCGCGATGCCATCACCATGGCCGAAGATCAGGAACGGCTCGGCGCGCGGATCAGCGCGGCCGCAGGGCTTGATTCCAGCGCGGTGTCGCTCGCGGCACTGGTCCCCAACCTTGCCCCTTCGCTGACGCTGATGGCCGATGTGGTGCGCAATCCCGCGTTCAAGCCAGCCGATGTCGCCCGGGTGAAGGATCAGCAACTGGCAGAGATTGCGCAGGCCGCCGCTTCCCCGCGCAGCCTGGCGGTCCGCACCCTCGCCCCGTTGCTGTTCGGCCCGGCCCATCCCTATGGCGTGGCGGGCGATGGGCTGGGTGATGCGCGATCGGTTGCGGCGCTGACGCCTGAGGCCCTGCGCGCCGCCCATCTCAAATGGCTCCGACCCGATCTGGCGCGGATCACTGTGGTCGGCAATATTACCATGGCAGAGCTGAAACCGCTGCTCGAGGCGGCCTATGGCACTTGGCTGCCACCTGGCGCACCGCGCCCGGTCAAGCCGCTGGATGCCGCCATTCCGCCCGCCCGGCCCCGGATCGTGCTGATTGATCGGCCAGGGTCCGGCCAATCGGTGATCGTGGCGGGCCGCGTGCTGCCGCTTACGGGCCGCGATCCGGGGCATGAGGCGCTTGATCTGGCCAATGAAGTGCTGGGCGATGGCTTTCTTTCCCGCCTCAACCTGGATCTGCGCGAGGACAAGGGCTGGAGTTACGGCGTAAATAGTTCGGTCCCCAGCCCGCTTGGCCCAAGAACGCTGACGCTGCTCACCCCGGTTCAGGCTGACAAGACCGGCGCGGCGATCAAACTGCTGCTGGCCGATATGAAGGCGCTGCCCGCCACCCGCCCGGTTGACGCGCAGGAGCTGGCCCGCGTCACCGATGGTAATATCCGCGGGCTGCCCAACCGCTTTGAAACGGGCGCGCAGGTGCTGGGCGCGATCATCACCAATGATCGGCTGGGCCGCCCGGATGATTATTATGCCACGCTCCCCGCGCGCTACCGGGCGATAAACGCCGCCGCACTCGACAATGCCGCGAAAGCCTGGCTCCAGCCCGATAGTCTGACCTTCGTGGTGGTGGGCGATGTCAGGCTGGTCGAGCCGCAACTCACGGGATTGGGCTTGGCCGTAGAGATCGCACCGGCTGTTGACATAGGCGCCAGAAACGACTGAAACGCGGCTAACTGACTTTAATGTAAGCAACCCATTGTAAGGAGAGTTCCATGTCTGTTGCCGGCACCTATGATTGCGTTACCAAAACCCCGATGGGTGATCAGAAGAGCAAGTTCACCGTGGCTGTCGATGGCGATAGCTTCACCGGCCTGAATGCCGGCGGGATGGGATCGATGGAGGTCGAAGGCGGCAAGGTTGATGGCAACACGCTGACCTGGAAGATGAACATGACCGTGCCGATGCCGATGACGCTGGATTGCGAAGCCACCATCGATGGTGATGCGCTGACCGGCACGATCAAGGCCGGAGCGTTCGGCGCCTTCCCGATGACCGGAACCCGCGAGGGCTGATTTTTCGGGTTTGCGAATGAAAAGAACGGGGGCGCCGGAGTGATCCGGCGCCCGCTTTATGTATCGACGCCCACAATTTTTCTGCCCCGTCGTAAAAGTCTGTACTTGCCAAGTAAGCGCCTCCACCGCTAGACATGAAGGATGCTTAAAATGCACTAATGCATTGGCGAGTGGGGGCAAATGCAGATGACGAAGGGTTGGATCTCCCGGGCGTCGGGCTTGGCTGTGGCACTTGTCGCCAGCCCCGCGTTAGCCAGCGATCCGGTTGCTACCCCGCCTGCGCTATCATGCGAGCTGCATGTCTGGCCCGGCAATGATCTGCGCTCAATCTATAGCGGTTGGTTCCATGGCGGGATCGTCGATGGGGCGGTGCAAGGCCGTGATGGTTACAAGCCGCTGCCAAGCCGCCCGTTGACGGCGGAACGTCAGGTTGAACGGCTGCGGGCCGTGCCGGTGGCTCAGCTACTCGGGCTGGATGGCTATGCGATGGTGATCCACGACAAGCCGCTCGATAGCCGCACGTTGCGCACCACTGCCGGCCGCCTCGCCCCCGATACTGGGCCCTGCTATGCAGAGTTGGCGGTGGACGATGTCTTCTTTCAGGAAGACCTCGTTGATGGCCGCTTCCTGAAAGCGCTGTTCCGTTTTCGCAAGTTCGATGGTGGCACTTCGCCCTCGCGCAGCTTCGGCGCTTATGTCCAGCGTCGGTTGACCCTGTTCCCGCCAAAAACTCCGGAAGCTGACCAGCAACCCGGACTGGACGAGCTGGCAGCCCAATTTGGCGAGGCAGTGACCGAATTTGGGCAATCACTCACCAAGCCGCCGAAAACCGCCCGTAAACGCAAATAATCATGATTGTATGGAGGTCACTATGAATTCCCGTCTTGCTTCCCTTGCCTCGGCCATCGCGCTGACCGCCATTTCTGCCGCCGCATCGGCCCAGACCGCAGCGCCCGCGCCCGTTGCTGTCCCGGCACCGGCTTCCAATACGCAGGGCCTGCTACCTACTGCGCCTTTAGATGGCTGCGAACTGCATATCTGGCCGGCTGAACGGATGACCTCAATCACCACCGGCTTGCTCGGCGGCGGATTGCTTGATGCGGCGCTGCACAGCGGCAAGGATGCCAATAACAAAACCCTGATGGCCAGCGCTCTGGATAGCCCCAGTCAGCTCGATGCGCTGCAATCGCTGGATCTGCGGGTGATGATGAACCTTTCGCCCGGCACCACGATCATCCGGCACGAGGCTGCGCTGGAACGCAAGACGATGAACAAGGTCAAAGCCCGTCGTTCGGATTCGGCCGCACAGTGCTATTCAGAACTGATCGTCGCGGATGTGTTCTATCAGAAGGCGGCAATTTATGGCCGCTCGCTGCGCACATTGTTCATGTTCCGCAATTTCGGCAACGATCAGAAGATCGACAAGGAATAC
>JAYVKX010000425.1:0-3113 GCA_043768005.1 Novosphingobium sp.
GGCGGATTTGTGCTGGCCTATGCACTTGGCCGCTTTACCGGCGTATTGTTCGATAACCTCCGCAACATCGTGTTCGAGCGGGTCGGACAAGAAGCGACCCGCCAGCTTGCCGAAGACGTGTTTGCCCGGCTTCACCGCCTATCGATGCGCTTTCACCTTGCGCGGCGGACGGGTGAAGTCACCAAGGTGATCGAACGCGGGACCAAGAGCATCGATGTGATGCTCTATTTCATGCTGTTCAATATCGCGCCCACCGCGATCGAGCTTACCGCAGTGGCAATCATCTTTTACTTCCATTTCGGCTGGGGGCTGGTCGCCGCCACGGCGGTCTCCGTGGTGTCCTATATCGCGGTCACGCGCTGGATCACGGAATGGCGCACCGCCTTGCGCGAACAAATGAACCGGCTTGATGGGCAGGCGCTGGGCCGCGCAGTCGATTCGCTGCTCAATTACGAAACGGTCAAATATTTCGCTGCCGAACGCCGCGAGGAAGCGCGCTATGCCCAGGCGACCCGGGCCTATGCCGATGCTGCGATCAAGAGCGAAAACAGCCTGGGCTTGCTCAATATCGCGCAGTCGCTGATCACCAACCTGCTGATGGCTGGCGCAATGGCCTATACGGTATGGGGCTGGTCAAAGGGGCAATATACCGTCGGCGATCTGGTGTTCGTGAACACTTATCTCACCCAGCTGTTCCGCCCGCTCGATATGCTCGGCATGGTCTATCGCACGATCCGTCAGGGGCTGATCGATATGGCGGCGATGTTCAAGCTGATGGATACCGAGGTCGAGGTGCAGGACGCCCCCGGCGCTCCCGCCCTCGTCATCCGCCGCCCGACGCTGACCTTTGACAATGTCGTATTCGGCTATGAGCGCGACCGGACGATCCTGCATGGCCTCAGCTTCGAGGTTGCGGCGGGCAGCCAGGTGGCGATCGTCGGGCCATCGGGTGCGGGCAAAAGCACCATCGCCCGGCTGCTGTTCCGCTTTTATGATCCGTGGGAAGGGCGCATCCTGATCGATGGGCAGGATATCAGCGCGGTTACCCAAACCAGCCTGCGCGCCGCCATCGGCATCGTGCCGCAAGACAGCGTGCTGTTCAACGATACCATCGGCTATAACATCGCCTATGGCCGCGATGGTGCGAGCCTGGCCGAGGTGGAGGAAGCAGCGCGCGGCGCGGCGATCATGCCGCTGATCGCGCGGCTGCCGCAAGGCTTCGATACGCCGGTGGGTGAGCGCGGGCTCAAGCTTTCGGGCGGCGAAAAACAGCGCGTCGCCATTGCCCGAACGCTGGTCAAAAACCCGCCGATCCTGCTGCTGGACGAAGCGACCAGCGCGCTCGACACCCGCACCGAACAGGACATCCTCGCCACGTTGCACCGCGTTTCAACCGGGCGCACCTCACTCAGCATCGCCCACCGGCTTTCGACCATCGCCGATGCCGACCGGATTTTCGTGCTGAACGAAGGCCGTCTCGCCGAATCGGGCACCCATGCCGATCTGCTCCGCCGCGACGGGCTTTATGCCGAAATGTGGGCGCGGCAGGCGGTCGAAAGCGACGAAGTCAGCGAGGCGGCCGAGTAGGCGTCAGCCCTTTATCACGTCAGCCCCGCCCCACACCACGGCCTGCGCGGCGATGCAGTGCTCGCCGTCGAAGGTGAGCGCGGGTGAGCCATAAAGCCGCCAGCCCTGCTCCAGCGCTTCGGACACGCGCAGACAAAAGGCGTGGTCATCCTTGCCGGTAAGCAGGCGGTAGACCGGCTTGTCACCTGGGGGGGTGGTCATCGCAGTTCATCCATTACCCGGAAACCGCTCAAACCTGGGCAGTTCATGGGCCGTTTCCATCCAGTGCAATCGCTCTGCCACCTGGATATGCGCGCCGGGCGACAACTGCTCGGGATCGTCGAGCGTAGCCGATTGAATATCAACGATCCCGGGCAAATAATCGGCATTGCGATAGTACAGCCCGCTGCCGCAGTTCCCGCAGAAGCTGCGCAATGCTGATCCGGATGAATTGAAAGTGACCGGATTGCCCTGGGTAACCGCGAAATCACTTTCCACAAAAGCCGCCCAGCTTACCATCGGTGCACCCGCGCTTTTGCGGCAATCACTGCAATGACACAGCGCAACATGCTTCGGCTCACCCGATACTGCATAGCGGACTGCTCCGCAGTGGCATCCCCCTGTCAGAACCATCGCCCATCTCCCCGGCAGTCAGAGTGGAAGGGAACATGGAACGAACAATGGTTTGTCACAAGATATACTTGCTAAGATCGGTGTCCTTGGCAAGGCCAGCCAGCCGGCCATGGACATAGGCCTCGTCCACCGTCACCGTCTGTCCGGCGCGATCCTCGGCTTCGAAGCTGACTTCCTCGAGCAGCTTTTCCATCACCGTCTGCAGCCGCCCCGCACCGATATTCTCGATGCTGTCGTTTACCTGGCAGGCGATGCTGGCAATCGCGCGGATCGCTTCGGGGGTGAAGTTCAGCGTGACTTTTTCGGTCGCGATCAGCGCGCAATATTGTTCGACCAGATTGGCGCGGGTTTCGGAGAGGATGCGGACGAAATCCTCTTCGGTCAGCGCCTTCAGTTCAACCCGGATCGGCAGGCGGCCCTGCAATTCGGGCAGCATATCGCTGGGCTTGGACAGGTGGAAGGCACCGCTGGCGATAAACAGCACATGGTCGGTTTTCATCGGACCGTATTTGGTAGCTACTGTGGTGCCCTCGATCAGCGGCAGCAGATCGCGCTGCACCCCTTCACGGCTGACCGAGCCGCCGCGCACGTCAGACACCGCGATCTTGTCAATCTCGTCAATGAAGACAATGCCGTTGGTTTCCGCATTGGCCAGCGCGACGCGGGCGACATCGTCCTGATCCATGCGCTTATCCGATTCCTCGTCAACCAGCTTGTCCCACGCATCCGGCACCATCAGCTTGCGGCGCTTGAGGTTGTGACGGCCCATCGCCTTGCCCATCATTTCGGACAGGTTGATCATCCCGATCCCGCCGCCCATGCCCGGAATATCCATCGGCATGTTCGGGGCATCCTCCACCTCGATCTCCACCTCGGTCTCGTTCATCGCGTTTTCGGTGATCCGCTGGCGAAAG
>JAYVKX010000426.1:0-3592 GCA_043768005.1 Novosphingobium sp.
TCAAAGCGTGGATGGTGGCGCGCGCCCCGGTCATCCCATAGGGGTGGCCGATCGAGATCGCGCCGCCGTTGACGTTCAGCCGGTCGGACGGGATGCCCAGCGTATCGCGGCAATAAAGCACCTGCACCGCAAACGCCTCGTTCAGCTCCCACACGCCGACATCATCCATGCTGACACCAAACCGCTTGAGCAGCTTGGGCACCGCAAACACCGGGCCGATGCCCATCTCGTCAGGCTCTGTGCCCGCCACAGCCATACCGACATAGCGGCCAAGCGGGGCCAGGCCGCGCTTGGCGGCCAGCCCGGCTTCCATCACGATCACCGCTGCCGAACCATCCGAGAGCTGACTGGCATTACCAGCGGTGATCGTGCCGTCGGGCAGCACGGTCTTGAGCGACTGGAGCCCTTCAAGCGTGGTATCGGCGCGATTGCCTTCGTCTTTGGTGAGGGTCACTTCCTTCTGCGAGGTTTCGCCGGTCGCTTTGTCGGTAACATTCATGATCGCGGTGACGGGAACAATTTCGTCATCGAATTTGCCTGCGGCCTGCGCGGCGGCGGTGCGCTGCTGCGATTGGAGGGCATATTCATCCATCGCATCACGGCCAATGCCATAACGCTTGGCCACCACTTCGGCGGTTTGCAGCATCGGCATATAGATCGCCTGATGCATCGCCATCAACGCGCGATCGGGCGCAACGCGCATTTCAGCGGTCTGGACCATGCTGATTGATTCCTGGCCGCCCGCTGCAACCACATCCATCCGGTCGATCACCACCTGCTTGGATGCGGTGGCGATGCTCATCAGCCCCGATGAGCACTGGCGGTCCATGGTCATTCCCGAAACGGTAACCGGCAGACCGGCGCGCAGCGCAACCTGGCGGGCAAGATTGCCGCCTTGCGTGCCCTGCTGCAGCGCCGAGCCCCACAGCACGTCGTCAATTTCGCCGCCATCGATCCCGGCGCGTTCAACCGCCGCGCGGAGCGAATGCGCGCCCAGTGTCGCGCCCGAAGTGGCATTGAAAGCGCCGCGATAGGCCCGGCCGATCGGGGTGCGGGCGGCAGAAACGATAAGTGCGTCACGCATGGTCATATCCTTGAAAATACGGGGTATTGAACTGGTCCGATCCCCCGGGGAGGGCGCAAATCAGACGAAACGCCTGGATCAGATGAAGAATTGCGTGATCCACTCACACATCAAGGCGGGCTTGTCCGAGCCTTCGATCTCGATGGTGATCTCGTTCGACTGCTGCCACTGGCCGGGGCGCTTTTCCTCAAGCGAGAGCAGCTTGAAATGGGCGCGGACCCGGCTGCCTGAACGGACGGGCGAGAGGAAGCGGGTTTTGTTGCCACCATAGTTGACCGCCATCTTGATCCCATCGATCCGGGGGCAATCCGATTGGGCGGTCAGCACCGGGATCAGCGAAAGGGTCAGGAAGCCGTGGGCAAACGTGCCACCAAACGGGGTCAGCTTGGCCTTTTCCGCATCGATATGGATAAACTGGAAATCACCGGTCGCCTCGGCAAACTGGTTGATCCGCTCCTGGCTCACCTCGAACCATTCCGACGTTCCGATGGTTTCACCGATCTTGGCTTGCAGTTCCTGCGGGCTCATGGCCGTCTCCTTAGTGAATAAGCAGACGCATCCTTGGCCCAAGCCAGCCGCCGTTGCAACGAGACTCAGCTTGCCCTTACGGCATGCTTGTCGGGCTGGATGGCGGGCTGCAAACTTGGGCGAACCGGCGGTTGCCGCTGCGCCGAATCGATCCGTCTGAGATAGGACCATAGGCCGCATTGCAGCCCGATCAGCATGAAGACGAACGGCTGATAGGCAATCCCCACGAACAGCGATCCGGTCAGATAGATCAGCTGGGCCTGCTGCAGGGCGCTGGCCAGCGGTGCCTGCCAGTGGTTTCCAGCACCGGGGCGTTTCTTCCAGCGGGCGCGGATCAGCTCCATCTGCCACAGCCCCATCGCCTGGATCCACAGCCACAGCCCAAGGCCCAGCCAGCCCTGTTCGCCCAGCATCTCGAAATAGCTGGAATGATAGGCCCGGCCAGCGTCAAAGGTTTCGGTCACCTCGACCGACTGATTATTGCTGCCTTCGCCTTCGCCTTTGCGGGTTTCAACGCGCAGTCTGTTGCTGCGGAAGGCATCAAATCCGCCCCCAAATGGATGCTCCCCGGCATATTCAATCGTCCAGGCCCATACCGCAAGCCGGGTCGAGGCCGATTCGTCCGCCTCATGGTTCTCGATCGAACTCATCCGCTTGGTATAGCTATCGGGCAGGAACGGCACCGCAACTAGCGCAGCGGTGGTCACCAGCGCAACATACAAAATGCGCCGCTTGACGCTGCGCAAAGCAAGCACGCCCAGCACACCGATGCACAGCAGCCCGGTGCGCGCCTCGGTCCCTATCGGGATCAACAGACAGGCAAAGATCAGCGCTGCGCCAAACAGCTTTACCCGCCAATCCTCGGGAAAAACCGTGCCGTGCCGCACCAGCCAAAGGATCAGCGGAATGATCGCGATCGCCACGCAGGAAATGATCGAGCCTTCATACAGCCCGGTATTGTCATTCACGAAAAAGCGCAGCGCGCCATAGCCGCCGCCCGAAAAGGCGGTTTTGATCCCGCCGGTAATGATGATCGATGCCGCCGCAAGCACCATGACCAGTGCCGCGGCCTCGATCCGCAGGCGGGTGCGCAGGGTCAGCGGCAGGAACATCGCAAACACCAGCGCCTTCCACACCCAGCCCCATTTCGCCGCCGCCTCATCAGGGAAATCGGCACCCAACGTGGTCATTCCGCAATAGACCAGCAGCAGCAGGATCAGCCCCTGACGCAGCACGAAGCGGCTGTTGGTCTTGTCATCAGCAAACAGCCAGCCACCAAAAGCGGCAATGAAAGCGATCAGCGAAACCGGGATCGAGGCCAGCAGGAAATAGGAAATCTTCTGCGGCGCAACCACATCGATATACAGATAGGCCAGCACCCACAGGAACGGTCGGCGCAATCCCAAAGCCATGAAGCCGCAGACAAATCCGGTCAGCGCCAGATCAAGCATGATCGCTGCCCTGACCTGCTGGCCGGCGCGGTCCGGCTTCCTCTGGATCACGATCAAGATCGTCACGCGCCAGTAGCCGCCAGGCGGCCAGCGCCAGCAGCAGATGGGTAAGTCCTATGGCAAAATAATCGACCATGCACAGTTAGCCTTAGCGCCGAGCAGTTGACGCGCCGTTAAGCCTATCGTTTCGGCCCGAATCTGCTATCAAATTCACCAGCTTAGGCGTTCGTTAGCCAATTGGGGTTAACCAGCTTTCGACGATCCTGTTCGGGATAAGCGCCACCACTCAGCTGCTTCAGCGCAGCTTCAGGGGTGGATCAATTGCCCGTTTGAGAAATATTCATGACCCGCATTCTCCACGTCCTCGATCATTCGCTGCCGCTCCACAGCGGCTATACCTTCCGCACCCGCGCGATATTGAAAGCGCAAGCGGCGGCGGGGCTGGAGGTGCGCGGGATCACCGGGCAGCGGCACCTGGCCGATGGACCAGAAACTGAAGTGGCCGACGGGATCATCTTTCACCGCACCC
>JAYVKX010000427.1:0-4186 GCA_043768005.1 Novosphingobium sp.
CCCATAGGGTACTATCGCTGGGTGGCCGGGCGGGGGAGTGGGCCGGTGCCGCAATCGTTTCAGTGTAACTGAAACTGATTCTAATTCCCCAGAATATGCATTACCAGGGGCGGTGCGGTCAGGCTGGGTGATCCATCCAGCAAGCGTACCGCCTCTGCCACCGCGCTTTCCGGGCCTTCGTGGGTGACCATCGCCACCAGCACTTCGCCGCCTGCCTCCGCCCGGCCCTGCTGGATCAGGCTTTCGATCGAAACGCCTGCATCGCGCATCGCGGCGGTAATCTCGGCCAGCACGCCGGGGCGATCGGCCACGGTGAAGCGGATATAGCTGCGGCCCAGCCGGTGGCCCGCGTTGGCAGGCGGCATCACCTCAAGCTCGGCCACGGGCACCGAGAAGGGCGCGCCAATCTCTCCCCCCGCCTGGCCGCGGGCAATATCGATGATATCGGCCACCACCGCGCTGGCGGTTGGCCCATCGCCCGCGCCTGCGCCCTGAAACAGCAACCGGCCAGAGAAATTGCCCTCGGCCACCACCGCATTGGTCGCCCCATCGACATGGGCAAGCGGGTGATCGAACGGCACCAGATGCGGCTGAACCCGCTGGAACAGGCGGCAGGTGCCATCGGATCTGTCGGTATCGGCCATCCCGATCAGCCGGATGACATAGCCCAGTGCATCGGCCTGGGCGATATCGGCGGCCAGCAACCGGGCAATCCCCGCGGTATCGACGTTCGCAAAATCAATCTCTGCGCCAAAGGATATCGCGGCCAGGATCGCCAGCTTGTGCGCCGCATCAGTGCCTTCGATATCGAATGCGGGATCCGCCTCGGCAAAACCGCGCGCCTGCGCTTCGGCCAGCACATCGGCAAAATCGCGGCCGGTATCTTCCATGGTCGAAAGGATGAAATTGCAGGTTCCGTTGAGGATCCCGTAAACCCGCTCGATCTCGTTGGCGGCAGCGCCTTCGCGCAGGCCTTTGATCACCGGGATGCCGCCAGCCACCGCCGCCTCGAACTTCAGCGCAACCCTTGCCGCTTCCGCCTTGCCCGCCAGCTCAAGCCCGTGATGCGCGATCATCGCCTTATTGGCCGTGACCAGCGCCTTGCCCGCCGCGATCGTGGCCCGCGCGCAGGCCAGCGCCGGGCCGTCTGACCCGCCAACCAGCTCTACCACCACATCGACATCATCACGCTCGCCCAGAATGACCATGTCATCCTCCCAGGCATAAGGGGTCAGATCCACGCCACGGCTTTTGGTGCGATCACGCGCGCTAATCGCGGAAATCACGATCGGACGGCCGGCGCGGCGCGCGATCAAGGCGGCATTGGCCTCGACCAGCCGGATCACTCCAGCCCCGACAGTTCCCAATCCAGCCAATGCGATGCGCAGCGGTTCAGCCATAATCCCCCCGTAAGCGCCGCGCCCTAGGCCAGGATCACGCAAAACGCCAGTCCCGCTGGCTCTTCCTAGCGGCGGATACGCGGGCAGCTGCCCAGCTCGGTCAGCACAAAGCGGTAATCCGCCGCTGCCTGGGCCCGGTCTGCGGCGCTGCCCGATACCGTCGTATCACCGGGCAATTGGGCCCCGAGAAAGCAGGCCAGCCGGTACCACGCCAGCGAATCGCGCGGCGGCACGCGTCCGGATTGTTCGAGCACTTCGGAAAACGACACGTTCCAGCGCGGCGGCTGGCCCGGGCTGCGATTGATGGTGATCGCCGCAGGCTCGTCATTGGCGGTGGCCAGGAACAGCTGCGTTTCGCCCTCGCCCGCCAGATTGCCGCTGACGTGGATCGCCTCGCGCACCCCGGTGATCCGCTGCGGCGCGCCGGGGGCCAGCAGCTCGCCCAGGATGCCGCGCAACCTTGTATCAAGCGCGGGATCCCAGATCAGCTGGGCATCGGGCGCAATCAGCTGCAGCTCGCCGGGGTGCCCGGGACGGGCAAACAGCACGACGCTCTGCTTCTTGAGCTTCGGCAGCTTGCCGCGCGGATCAAGCGGGACATCCACCAGATAGCGCAGCGCCCCGCTCATCTGCGCGCGCCCGGCAACCAGCGCCTCGGTCTGGGCTTCGATATACAGCCGCGCCATGCCGGGGCGCAGGCCGCGGGCGCGCTCAGGCTCTAGCCGGGCGATCTTGCGCGGTGACACGCGGACCACCAGCGGGGCCGCATCGGCCAGATCGGCCAGATCGGCATAAGTTGGTGCGGGGCCAGTCACTGGGGTGGTTGGCCGCACAGCCTGCGAATCAGCAGGGGTAGCCACGCCTGCCGCTGACGCCAGAAAGGCGGCCAGCGCGGCCAAGGCTATGCTCTTTCGGGGATAATTAAAATTGCTCACGATTGCACTCCTGGCCCGGCGGCCCCTGACAAACTGCGGAAATTAGCGGCTTTGCCTAGGCAATTGCCATTAGCATAAGTGAATCGCTGGTTAATGGATAAAGCGTTGCGCCTCCCAACCTTCGGAGTTAAAGCTGACGGAAATCCGGGCTAAAAAACAAAACAAGCTCGTATAAACGCCCTGCCGGGCATCGGTCGCCCGATACAGGGTTCCGGTTTTGGCTGGCAGGGTAAAAATTGGGAAACTGGGCGCGCGGGTCGATCTTGATCGGTTCGAGCGTCGGCCCGGGCTTCGGCTTCGGGGGAACTGCTAGGAGTGATGCGTCTGAATGGCTTATGCTGACCAACAGATGAGCGGCAACCGGATTACCGCGCTGATTATCGTTGCCCTTATTCACATAGTCCTCGGCTACGCGCTGGTGACGGGCCTTGCCTATGAAGGAGCTGCCAAGCTCATCAAAAAGGTGACGGCTATCGACATCAAGGAAGAGGTGAAAAAGGACGAACCGCCGCCTCCACCCAAGAAGCTTGATACGCCGCCGCCGCCGCCCGTTGCCCCGCCGGTGAGGATCAATGTTTCGACCACGCCGCCGATGATCACGACGGTGCAAACCCCGCCGCCGCCTGCGCCGATCGTGCTGGCACCGGCTCCGTCGGCTCCGGTAGCGCCGCCGCCGCCGCGGATCCAGCCCAAGGGCCCCACGCCCAAGGGTCAGCCGGGCAATTGGGCCAACTCGAACGACTATCCCTCCCGCGCGCTGCGTGAGGAACAGGAAGGCGTGACCCGCTTCCGCGTTTCAGTCGGACCTGATGGCCGCGTTTCCGGCTGTGATGTCACCGGATCAAGCGGATCGAGCGAACTTGATAGTGCTACCTGCTCGCTGATTACGCGTCGTGGCCGCTTCAACCCTGCCACCGATGGTGAAGGCCAGCCTGTTTCAAGTAGCTGGTCCAGCTCGGTGCGCTGGCAGATCCCTAAGGACTAATTCCAACTAGCGGATCGTCGCCCGCAGGCTCCGATCCAATATCATATAATCGCTTGAGAGGACTTATCGCATGTTTTTTGAACTTCTCGCCGCTGGCGCAGCCGCAGCTCCGCAGAACAAGTTTGGTTTCGCCGAAGCGCTCGAACAGGGCGGCTTCATCGCCTATGCCACCGTGTCGATCCTTGGGGTCATGTCGTTTGGCTCATTCTTCATCCTGTTCACCAAATGGTTCGAACAGGCCAAGTTGATGCGTCAGGGCCGTGATCTGCGCAACAGCTTCTGGCGCGCGCCAACGCTGCGCGAAGGCGCGGCCAAGCTCGACAAAAACAGCGCCTGGCGCCAGATTGTCGATGATGGCCTTGCCGCTGAAGATCAGCATGGCAAGATGGCCAATGCGATGGAATCGCATGATTGGCTGCACGGCTCGCTCGCCCGCTCGGAACATTCGATCAATTCGCGCCTGTCCGCGGGCCTTCCGTTCCTCGCCACCGTTGGTGCGACCTCGCCGTTCATCGGTCTGTTCGGGACCGTTGTCGGTATCTATCGCGCCCTGATCGCCATCGGCATCGCCGGGTCAGCCTCGATCGACAAGGTCGCAGGACCGGTTGGTGAAGCCTTGATCATGACCGCGCTTGGTCTGCTCGTCGCGGTTCCTGCCGTGCTCGCCTACAACTACCTGCAGGCCCGCAACAAGAACATCGCGAATGATCTTTCAAGCTTCTCGACCGACGTTCTGGCCTACATCAACTCCAAGGGTGCGGTGAAGCCTGCCGTTGGCGCTGCAAAGCCTGCTGCTGCTGCTCCGGCCGCAAAAGCCTGAGGCCAATTGGTCATGGCGCTGCCCCGGGCTTCGGCCCGGGCAGCCG
>JAYVKX010000428.1:0-4425 GCA_043768005.1 Novosphingobium sp.
GTGCTTAAGGATGCTACCGAAAGCGGTCCGTTTGCGGCGCTGGCGGCGCTCAAGCAGCCGGATTAATGCGTCGTCCCCGGCCGGGACGGGGACGACTCAAATCTCAAAACGGAATATCATCATCCAGATCATCGGCGAAACCGCCCGCGCCGCCGCTGGGTGCACCGCCGCTTGGCGCGCCGCCCTGGTTCCAGCCGCCGCCCGGTGAACCGCCACCGCCGCCGCTGCGCGCGCCGCCGCCTGACGAGCCGCCAGCACCGGGAGCGCCGTCCAGCATAGTCAGGACTGATCCGGGCCCTTGCAACACAACTTCGGTCGAATAGCGATCATTGCCCTGTGCATCCTGCCACTTGCGGGTGCGCAGCTGGCCCTCGATGTAAACCTTGCTGCCCTTGCGCAGGAAACGTTCGGCGACGCCTGCCAGTCCTTCGGAAAAAATCGCGACCGAATGCCATTCGGTGCGTTCCTGCTTTTCGCCGGTGTTCTTGTCCTTCCAGCTTTCGCTGGTGGCGATCCGCAGATTGCAAACCTTGCCGCCGTTCTGGAAGCTCTTGACCTCGGGATCGGCACCCAGATTGCCCACGATGATAACTTTGTTGACGCTGCCAGCCATTCTAGAATTCGCCTCTCTTGTGCTTGTCGTCCCTACAGGCCCAGCGCCACTGCGCTCCAATAGGTGATTCCCACGAAGATGTAGGCCCCTGCCGGCCTCTAGCCAACCAGCCGACCAACATTTTGCACGGCGGAATTCACAAGCCTGCGAATACTGCCAGCCAATAGGTCAGGCCGGCAAAAACGTAAGCCAACCCGAACAGGTAGAGCAACATGAAGGCGGGCCATTTCCACCCGTTTGTTTCGCGCCGGGTGACGGCGATGGTCGACATGCACTGCGGCGCAAACACGAACCAGGCGAGGAAGGCCAGAGCGGTCGGCAGGCTCCACCGCGCTTTCAGCTCATCCCCCAGCTTGCGCGCGGTTTGCTGATCATCGCCTGCGCTAACCGCATAGGTCGTCGCCAGCGAGGCGACCGCCACTTCGCGCGCGGCCATCGCCGGGATCAGCGATAGCGCGATATCGCGGTTGAAGCCGATCGGCTTGACCACCACGGCAAGTCCGCCCGCAAGCTTGCCCGCGATCGAGGCATCAACCTGATTCTCCCCCTCACCCGCGCGCGGGAAATTCAGCAGCAACCACAGGACGATCGTGACCGTGAAGATAATCGTGCCGGCCCGGCGCAGGAAGATCCAGGCGCGCTGCCACAGCCCGATCGCCAGATCCTTGAGCGTGGGCAGCTGATATTTAGGCAGCTCCATGATAAAGCCCGAGGCGGCGCCCTGGGTAACCGAGCGGCGCAGGATCAGCGCCACCACCATCGCACCGCCGATCCCGATCACATAAAGCCCGAGCAGAACCAGACCCTGCATCCCGATGCCAATGCCCACCGAACGGCTGGGAATAAACGCCGCGATAATCACCGTATAGACCGGCAGCCGCGCCGAACAGGTCATCAGCGGGGCGATCAGGATAGTGGTCAGCCGGTCCTTGGGATCGGCGATGCTGCGAGTCGCCATGATCCCGGGAATGGCGCAGGCGAAGCTGGACAGCAGGGGGATGAAGCTGCGCCCGGAAAGCCCGACACTGGCCATCATCCGGTCCATCAGGAAGGCGGCGCGGGCCATATAGCCCGAGGCTTCCATGGCGAGGATGAAGAAGAACAGGATCAAGATCTGGGGCAGGAAAACGATCACCGAGCCGACCCCGGACAGGATCCCTTCGGTCAACAGGTCGCGCAGCAGGCTGGGCGGCAAAGCGGCGCGGACACCTTCGATCAACCAGGCCACCGCCGCCTCCAGCGCATCGGCAAAGGGCGTTGCGCCGGCAAACACGGCCTGGAACACTACGAACAGCATCGCAAACAGGATCACTGGTCCAAGCCAGGGATGGAGGAACAGCCGGTCAAGCTTGCTGTGGAGCCGGTGCCGTGCGGTTTCGGACAGGATCGCCGCATCGGCAATCGCATGGGCGGAAACGCGCCGCTCGGTCATGCCGACATGGGGGTGATGATGGGGATGCTCTGTGGCTCGCGCTTCAGCCGCGCCAATCGCCGCCGCCAGATCGGCAAGGCCGCGGCGGCGCACTGCTACGGTCGGGACCACCGGCACCCCCAGCGCGCTTTCCAGCGCGGCGGGATCGATCACCAGCCCGTCACGCGTAGCCAGATCAATCATGTTGAGCGCGATCACGGTCGGCCGGCCCAAGGCGATAATTTCCTGCGCAAACACCAGATGCTGCTCAAGGTTCGAGGCATCGAGGACGATTACCAGCACCTCGGGCGCGGCCTCGCCCGGAAACTCGCCCAGAATGACCTTGCGGGTCACTTCCTCGTCCGGGCTGGTCGGGTGAAGGCTGTAGCTGCCGGGCAGATCGGTAAGTTCAATCGGTGCGCCAGACGGCAGGATCAGCCGCCCGGCCTTTCGCTCCACCGTAACCCCGGGATAGTTGGCGATCTTCTGCCGCGCACCGGTAAGCGCGTTGAACAGCGCGCTTTTGCCCGCATTGGGATTGCCTACCAGCGCAGCGGAGCGATGCCTGCTCACACTGCCTCTACCTGCATTGCCCGGGCATGCGCGCGGCGCAGCGCCACGGTCATCCGCCCGACCATCAACGCGATCGGATCACGTCCGGCGAATATCCCGCGATGCGATACCGCCACCCGCGCGCCCACATCGATGCCCAGCGCGCGCAGCCGCTGCGCCTCTTCATCAACCAGCAGTGACCAATCGACTGCTGTGATGCGGGCACGCTGGCCAACGGGGAGTAGATCGAGCGTCATGCCCCGGCGCTGCCAGATCAAACGCCTAATTGCAAGTCATTCGCAATAATTGAATCCGATCGAAAATGCGCAGACTATGGACGGGCCAAACTCAGCGCGCTGGATAGCGCAGCCGCCCAAGCAGCCGCGCAATGCTGAACTGTTCTTCACGCGGCCGCATGACCCGCGCCTTGGCCTTTTCAAACCGCATCACATCCCCGATCCGGCGATCGAGGAAGGCGCGGGTATCGGCGTGATCCTCGCTCTGATCCTGGGCAAACACCGCCAGTGTCGCAGCATAGATACTGCCCAGCGTCATGCGTTTGGTATAGTGGTTATAATCCGTCGCCGTATCGCCAGCCAGACGCCACATTGCATCTGCACTGCGCCAGCCGAGTTTCAGCGCGGTCCGCGCGTTCTGCGGCATCGCCATGATCGCCAGCGCCCGGCGCAGGGCTTCTTCGCGGCCCGCCAGCGCATCCAGCCGGAACTGGACAAGGGTGCGGATCCGTTCCCGAATCGGCAAATTGCCCACCCGCGCGGGCGGCAATGCGGCCACCATATCGGCATCGATCCGCGTGGCCCATGCCCCGATCATATCCATCGCGCCGCCCGGAAACGCGAACAGAGCGACTTCGGGATTGACCCCCATCCCATGCGCCGCAGCGCGCACCGCCGCGTCGTTCCACCCATCAAAGATCGCCGCATCGGCAATCGCCGGGGCCAGCGCCAGCCGCAATTCATCAAGCGTCGCGTCAGTCAGAGCGTCCGCTAACTTGAGCCCCGCGTTCAAAGCGAAGGGCCATAGGACGGCCGCACCGGGCTATGCGGATCCTTGGTCTTGGCGCTGTTCTGGATTTCGCTGATCAAGGGGCTGCTGCGCCCTTCGAGCAGAGCATAATCGCGGGCCGAGCGGCCCGAATTATCCGCCCGATCAGGATTTGCCCCGGCTTTGAGCAAGATCCGCATCAGCTGGATATTGCGGTTGTGCACCGCCGTAATCAGCGGCGTTTCGCCCGCATTGTTGCTTTCATCGACCCGGGCATGGTTGGTGATCAACAGATCGACCCCTTCGATAAAGCCAAGGTTGGTCGCCTGGACCAGCGCGGTTACCCCTTTGGCATCGCGGGCATTAACATTGGCGCCCCGGCTGATCAGAAACGCCATCCAGGTCAGATCGCGCCGCGCGGTCACGATATGCAGCCCGGTTTCGCCGGTGGTGAGATCGCGGGTATTGATGATCGTGGTGCCAGGCTCTGCCAGCTTGTCGGTAACTTCCTGACCTTCTTTTTTGCGAATCGCTTCAAGGAATTTGTAGCTTTCGGAAAACTGCGCCTGCGCCGGGGCCGACCAGATCCCTGAACCGACAAGTGCCATGCCCAGCACCATCGCCAGCCCGCGCAAAACCACCCGTGACATCGACACTATGACTTCTCCTGTTGCGGGGAACCGCACCGCGTCATTTCAGACCGGCCGCGCCACACGGAATTGCACCGCCCAATCCGCTTCTTGCGCCGCGCGGTTTAGCAGAGCATGAACCGGCGCGCCATGACCAAGCTTTTTCTCCCCGCAATCGCCCTGTGCCTGATGCTGCCCCTAGCGCTGGCCGCCTG
>JAYVKX010000429.1:0-3987 GCA_043768005.1 Novosphingobium sp.
TACTGGACGCTATTATGGCGAGCGGTTTACCCCAGATGCGGGCGCATTGCGCCGCAAGATTGAGGCGGGCTGCGCAGCGATGATGGCGCTTCCGGAAGAGGCGTTTGCGACGGCTTAAGCTATTCCGGCAGGAAGTCCGGCACAGACAGGTAACGCTCACCCGTATCATAGTTGAAGCCCAGCACCCGGCTGCCTGCGGGCAGTTCGGGCAGCTTCTGGGCAATCGCGGCGAGCGTCGCGCCAGAGCTGATGCCGACGAGCATACCTTCTTCACGGGCGCAGCGGCGGGCCATTTCCTTGGCCTCTCCGGCATCCACCAGGATCGCGCCATCGATAGCCTGAGTGTGGAGGTTGCCGGGGATGAAGCCTGCGCCGATCCCTTGAATCGGGTGCGGGGCAGGTTGTCCGCCTGAAATTACTGGGGAAAGCGCCGGCTCCACCGCATAGGCCTTGAGCCCGGCCCAGTGGCGTTTGAGCTCTTCAGCACATCCAGTCAGATGCCCGCCAGTGCCGACACCGGTAATCAGCACGTCAATCGGCGCGTCCTTGAAATCGACGAGGATTTCCTGCGCCGTTGTTTGCACATGGATCGCGATATTGGCGGCGTTTTCAAACTGCTGGGGCATCCACGCGCCTGGAGTATCCTGAACCAGCTGGTGCGCCCGTTCCAGCGCGCCCTTCATGCCTTTTTCGCGCGGGGTCAGATCAAAGCTTGCGCCATAGGCCAGCATCAGTCGTCGCCGCTCGATCGACATCGATTCGGGCATGACCAGAACCAGCCTGTAACCCTTGACCGCCGCAACCATTGCCAGGCCGATCCCGGTGTTGCCCGATGTCGGTTCGATAATTGTGCCGCCAGGCTTCAGGCTGCCATCCGCTTCTGCAGCCTCGATCATGGCAAGACCGATCCGGTCCTTGATCGAGCCGCCCGGATTGGCGCGTTCAGACTTTACCCAAACCTCATGGTCGGGGAACATCCGCGAAAGCCGGATATGCGGGGTGTTACCGATCGTGGCGAGAATGCTGTCAGCCTTCATGGGACAATTTCCTTCTGGCGATGTTGAGGGGCAAATGTACGTGCGTTTCGAAGTTCAGGGAAGAGCCAAGCCCACAGCACGGTGATTGCAATCGCGCCAACCCCGCCAAACATGACTGCGCCAGTTGCGCCGAGCAGAGCGGCGGCAATGCCTGATTGCATCTCGCCCAGCTCATTCGAGGCAGATATGGCAAGGCCGGAAATTGAATAGACCCGTCCGCGCATTTCATCCGGGATGTTTAGCTGAACCAGGGTGGTGCGGATATAAACCGAGACCATGTCTGCCGCGCCAAGCAGCGCCAGCATCGCCAGCGAGAGCCAGAACGACGTCGATAGGCCAAACACAATGGTCGCAAGCCCGAAGACGACCACCGCCCAAAGCATCTTCACCCCGACATTGCGGGCCAAAGGCCGGATTGCCAGTACCAGCGCAACCGCAGCAGCGCCAACTGCAGGCGCCGCGCGCATCAGCCCCAATCCTTCTGAGCCAACCTGCAGGATATCGCGCGCAAACACCGGGAGCAGAGCGGTTGCCCCGGCCAGCAGCACCGCAAACAGATCGAGCGTGATGCAGCCCAGCAGAAACCGCTCATTCCACACGTATGTCATGCCTTCGGTCATCTGACGCACCGGATGAATATCACGGCGCACATCGGGCAGCTTCATTGGAGCGATGCTGAGTACGGCAATGCTGGCCAGTGCGAGCAGCGCAGCCGCGCTCCAATAAGGAAGCGCAGGGTTCACACCGTAGAGCAATCCGCCTGCCGCCGGTCCAACCACAGAGCCGATCTGCCAGGCGATTGAATTGAGCGCGATCGCTTTGGGCAGCATCCCCGAGGGGACGATATTGGGGGCAATCGAGCCCATCGCCGGGCCAACGAAAACCCGCGCCGCGCCGTGGGCTGCTGCCAATAGGAACAGGATCGGCAGGTTCAGCACATTGGCTGCGGTGGCCAAACCAAGCGCCAGCGCTATGCAAACATCCACCCAATTGGCGATGGCGGCAACGCGGCGGCGATCAAATCGATCGGCGGCAAGTCCGGCGACCGGCGTCAGCAGGAACAGCGGGATGAATTGAGCAAGGCCCAGCAGGCCAAGCTGGAATGCCGCGGCGCTGCGGCTCATGCCATAATCGCTGCGGGCAATATCGTAGGTTTGCCAGCCGATCACTACAACCATCGCCATAGTGGCGACAACCGCGGCAAAGCGGGCCAGCCAGAATAATCTGTAATCTCGGATCTGAAGCGGCGAGGTGGGCTGTATCACCCCATCCGAATGGCAGTGCCGAAGGCACTTGCCAAGCGATCAGATGATTGCGGCGTTGAAAGCTGTTCTTTGAAGCTTAGCGCCGTTGACGAAGCCGGGGGTTGGGCTGGATCGCGTCAATCATCCGGACAAAATCTTCAAGCCGGATGATCCGTTCAAACTGAAATCCAGCCCGGTCATCTGTGACCCAGATCAGATGCGCTTCGATCCGTCCGATGCCGGGCAAGCGGATGGTTACCCGTTCACCCTTGCCAAGCGCGACTTCGCCCTCGACCATGAAGCCCTGGGCCGACAGATTCATGATGTGCAGATGCACATCTCCAAGCTGGCGATGCTCACCAATGACCAAATGATCGACCGGGTGCCGCGTAGCGCGGCGCAGATCGGTTACTGAAAGTTGTGCTCCGGCTGCCATAAGTTGGCCAGACCTCCATGTTCTATACGCGACATGGACTATGATGGACGGTATTGGCGAATAAACCGTAAACTTGGCAAATGAGCAGTTTTAGCCGCCGGTGCGCAGCACGCCGTGTTTCTTCTTGCCCGCAGAAATGCGTACTTCTGCAGCGGAACCGGCGATAAGCAGTGCCTCGTCAGAAACCGCTTCGCCATCCAACCGGGCACCGCCACCGGCAATCAGCCGCTTTGCATCGCCTCGGCTGGCCGCAAATCCGATGCCGACCAGCGCATCGATCAGACTGATCCCATCAGCCGGAAGCGCCAGTACGGGCAAATCTGCACCAACACCGCCACCAGCAAAGGTCGCAGCGGCAGTGGCTTCGGCCGCGCGAGCAGCATCATCGCCGCGACATAGCCGGGTAACCTCATTGGCAAGGATCACTTTGGCGATATTTATCTCGCTACCGCCCAGCCCTTCAAGTCGGGCAATCTCGCCCAGCGGAAGATCGGTAAACAAGCGCATGAACCGGCCCACATCGCGATCATCGCAATTACGCCAGAACTGCCAGAAATCATATGCGGGCAGGGCGTCCTCGTTCAGCCACACAGCACCTGCGGCGGTCTTGCCCATTTTGCTACCATCAGCGGTGGTCAGAAGCGGCGTGGTCAGCCCGTAAACCTCCTTGCCTTCCATCCGCCGGGTGAGTTCGATCCCGTTGACGATATTGCCCCACTGATCGGATCCGCCCATCTGCAGCCGGCAATTTTCACGCAGCGCCAATTCGCGGAAGTCATAGGCTTGCAGGATCATGTAATTGAATTCGAGGAAGGTCAGCGGCTGTTCCCGTTCCAGCCGCAGTTTCACCGAATCGAACGTCAGCATCCGGTTGATGGTGAAATGCGGGCCGACATTGCGGAGCAATTCAACATAGCCAAGCGCGCCCAGCCAATCGTCGTTATCAACCATGATAGCATCGGTGGGACCATCGCCAAAAGTCAGCAGTCGTTCGAAGATCGTCCGGATCGAGGCGATGTTAGCGCGGATGTCATCGGATGAAAGCATCTTGCGGCTTTCATCCTTGCCCGAAGGATCGCCGATTTTGGTCGTTCCGCCGCCCATCAGCACGATCGGTTTATGCCCGCTCTGCTGGAGCCGCCGCAGCATCATGATCTGAACCAGGCTTCCGACATGGAGCGACGCCGCAGTGGCATCAAACCCGATATAAGCCGGGATGATCTGCTTTGCCGCCAGGCCATCAAGGCCTTCTGGATCGGTCAGCTGGTGG
>JAYVKX010000430.1:0-7807 GCA_043768005.1 Novosphingobium sp.
CTGAACACATTCTTGCCGCTGGCAAGATCGAGCACCGACTGATGAATGTGCATCGCACTCCCCGGTTGATCGCTCATCGGTTTGGCGAGGAAGGTGGCATAAACCCCGTGCTCCAGCGCAACCTGGCGGACAATCCGTTTGAACAGCAGCACTTCATCAGCCAGTCGCAGCGGATCACCGTGAAGGAAGTTCACTTCCAGCTGCGCAGCCCCTGCCTCGTGGATCATAGTATCGATATCGAGCCCAGCCTTCTCGCTGAAGTCATAGATCTGCTCGATAATATCTTCAAATTCACCCAGCGCCTCAAGGCCATAGGGCTGACTGGCGGTTTCCGGCCGGCCCGATCGCCCGGTCGGCGGGACCAACGGGAAATCGGGATCGGTGTTTTTGGAAACGAGGTAAAATTCAACCTCCGGCGCAACGACCGGTTTCCACCCGCGATCGGTATAAAGCTTGATGACCCGCTTGAGGATCATCCGCGGAGCATAATCAATCGGTGCGCCATCGCGGGTAAAGGCATCAGCGATCACATAGGCTGTCGGCGTCGTGAAACCGGGTGCCTCGCAGATCGTTCCGGGATCGGGAACCATGATGAGATCCGGATCGGTCCGCGGGACAATACTATCGGTATCGTCCGGATACTCACCATTGATGGTTACCGTGTAGATGCTGCCGGGGATGCGCAGCGTGCCATCCTTTACGCCAGACAGAAACTTACCCGCAGGCAGAACCTTGCCGCGCTGGACCCCGTTCATGTCCGGGATAATACATTCAATCTCGGTTACGCCGTGATCCGCGATCCAGCTGGCTAAAATATTGGACATTCAGTGTCCGCGCAGGGGTTTAGGCCTGCACCCTCCTTTTGTTAGAAAGTCTTGCTGAGCGAAAAGACCACGCCAGCCTTGGCAATCCGCCCGAAATTCTGGGCATGGGCAGTATCGACGTAGGATGCGCCCAGCGTGAAACCTTCGACATCAGCGGTGATACCAAGCGACCAGTCCTTTTTCTTATCGCCAAAGGCCCCATCTTCAAAACCGAACGAGCCGGTCAGCGAAAGCGGAGTATCGCCCAATGGTACGGTGCCATCGATCGCAACGTAAACATTGTCCTGGCCGCCAATGTTGGTCTGGCTGGGAGCATAGGCCAGCGTCGCACCAATTTCGGCCTTGCCGACCGGTACGCTGCCACGGCTGATAAATTCGATATAGTTGAAGTTGCTGGCACCCGGATATGTATAATAGGTGGCATTAACATCCAGATTCACATTGCCGAAATCATGCGAAACACCCGCGACCAGATCGACTTCGATATCGCTCCCACCATTGTCAGACACGTTTGAACCCCAGGCCGAAACGTAAAAGCCGGATTCATGCGAGATCGTAATGCTTGGCTGAAACGCAGGATTGATCCCGGTCAGCGAGAGGCCGCGAAAACGATAATCGCTGACGGCATCAAGCGCCACTTCGATATCGAACGGGCCGGTTGCTTCGGATGCCGCTGCATCAGCAGATGGCTCATCAGCGGCGAAAGCCGGACTGGCTGCGAA
This sequence comes from Novosphingobium sp., assembly GCA_043768005.1. GTDB lineage: Bacteria > Pseudomonadota > Alphaproteobacteria > Sphingomonadales > Sphingomonadaceae > Novosphingobium. The sequence goes on from JAYVKX010000430.1 coordinate 1,547, forward strand.
GAGATAGCCTGCCCCGATAACTGCAACAGTCCGGTTAATTCCTGATTTCAGCATTGTTCTTACCCCCTGAAGGTATAGTTATTTTTTTGAGCCACATACGAAGAAGCCTGCCTTTAAGTTGAAACCACTCCGCCGCAAATTGCTAATCCAATTCGCGCCACCTCGTCCATCGGATTTACCGATTGCACAGATAGCGCACGCCTCAACACTCCTGTAATCCAATTTCCTGGCTTCACAGGTCCAAGGCGGTGACAGCTGAAATGTGCTCAGGTCCGATACCGCAGCAGCCGCCGATTATGGTGGCACCGGCAGAAACCCATTGACGCACCCAGCGAGTATATCCAGCGGGATCAAGGTCTTCGCGCAAGGGCGAAAGTCCCTCGTTGGCCGTGGCATCCTCTGGCTGCGGCGGAAAGGCGTTGGCATAAACGCCAACCGCGATTTCCTTGCCCATGCGCTTCAGTTCCGCCAGCGCCTGGATAACCGCCGCCGCCATAACTTCTGGCTGACTGCAGTTGAACAGGATGGCCTGCGCACCGCATTCCAGCGCCGCGCGTGTCGCATCCTCGACCAACTCGCCCGAACGCAGCCGCGCCGGGCCAGAACAATCGGCCGCTTCGTCCTTGAGAGTGTACGAATACCAGCGCGGCCTTTCGTCCTGCGCCAGCAGAGCAGCAACAACCCGCGCCTCTGCAATTGCAGACAGGGTTTCGGCGAGCCAGATGTCTACATGTGGCGAGAGGCCCTCGATCAGCGGAGCCAGCAGGCGTGCTGCTTCGGCGCCGTCGAACAGATCGGGGCGGTATGATCCAAACAACGGAGGCAGGCATGCGGCGACAAGCACCGTGCGATCGCTGCATTCGTCCGCCGCTTCGCGGGCCAGACGGCCAGCCAGATCGCAGAGCGAGCGGGCTTCGCGCTCAAAGCGTTCGGTCCCGATATGGAATGGCACCAGCGCATAGCTGTTGGTACTGATCACCTGCGCACCCGCCGAAATATACGCACGATGAACGCGACCGACGGTCTCAGGTGCTTCCATCAATGCCAGCGCGGACCATTCCGGCTGGCCAAACGGCGCGCCCATCCGGGCCAGCTCGCGGCCCATGCCGCCATCAAGAACTGTTACAGTCGTCATTGCTTCGCCTCGTTTCGCAGCACGGAGGTGCGGAATATGCTGAACTAGCCTTTAGAATGATCATAAGCCAAGCGCTTGGCCAGATCACGGGGTGAGCAACCAAAGTGCTGCTTACACGCGCGCGAAAACACCGGCTGCGAAGAAAAACCAGCAGCCAGCGCGGCTTCCTGCACCGGCATATGGGCATTGCGGATCAGCTCCAGCGCGTGCCGAAGCCGCAATTCGCGGTAGTAGCGCGCCGGAGTACACCCAAGTCGCGCCACAAACTGCCGTTCGGCCAGCCTCAGGTTGATCCCGGCGGTTCTGACAATCGCCTGGATCGGGCGAGAGTTCGCAATGCAGCGTTCCATTTCGGCGATCACCCGCTGCACTATCGGACCGACCGATGCGGCCTGCTGTGCCAAAGTTGCTCGCTGGGGGGCGGTTGAAGGGCGGATGCGGTCGTGGATCAGTTGCTGGGAAACGGCATTTGCCAGCTCGAACCCATGGCTCGCCGCGATCGCATCCAGCATCATGTCCATTGCAGCGGTTCCTCCGGCACAACTGAACAGCCGTGCGTGCCGTTCATATAGCTCGGTTGAAACCGGGATCCTCGGGTAACGGCGGCTGAACTCGCCTGCGGCCTCCCAGTGGAGCGTGATCGCCTCGTCACCCAGAATTCCCGCCTCGGCCAGAATATAGGCCCCGGTATCAATCGCACCGATCCGCCTGCCCCCGCGCCACATCCGGCGCAGCTGCCCCAGCAATGGCTGGCTCGCCGCTTGCAAGGGATCAAATCCCGCACATACAATCAGGGCATGCGCGCCTGCGGGGATCAACCCATCGGCGCGGATCTCCATACCGTTAGAGGCCCGGGCATGATTGCCCGCCGGGCAGTGGATGGTCCAGGCATATAGCTGGCGGTTCGATAGCCGGTTGGCGATCCGCAGCGGCTCTACTGCAGAAAAAAACGCCATGGCCGAAAAGCCGGGCATCAGCATGAAGGCCAATAATTCCATCAATTTCGCAGCCTGATGATTACTGTCGTATATTGCAATGTTTTGTCGCATTTTGCGATTTTTTTCTCACTAATCCTGCCTAAGATTACGGCAGGAGAGACAGCCATGAACTTTGAGGTTTTTGTTACCTGTGCCGTAACCGGATCAGGCGATACCGTGGGTAAGCATCCTGCCGTTCCGGTCACCCCCGAGCAGATCGCCAATGCCGCGATAGAGGCCGCACAGGCGGGTGCCGCCATCGCGCATATCCACGTTCGCGATCCCAAGACCGGCAAGGGTTCACGCGATCCTGTGCTCTACCGTGAAGTGGTTGAGCGGATCCGCGCCTCGGATACCGATGTGATCATCAATCTGACTGCGGGAATGGGCGGCGATCTGATCTTCGGCCAGGGCGAGAGCCCCCTGCCCCTGAACCCGGCAGGCACCGACATGGTCGGGCCGCTCGAACGTCTGATCCATGTGCAGGAACTGCTGCCCGAGATCTGCACGATTGACTGCGGCACGATGAACTTTGCCGAAGCCGATTATGTGATGACCAATACTCCTTCGATGCTGCGCACCATGGCAGCAGAAGTACAGCGGTTGGGGGTTCGGCCAGAGCTTGAAGTGTTCGATAGCGGGCATCTGGTGTTCGTGAATGAAATGGTCCGCGAAGGACTGATCGATGATCCGGTGATGATCCAGCTATGCATGGGCATCCCCTATGGCGCGCCGGATGATCCGTTGTCATTCATGTCGATGGTTCACCACTTGCCCCCGGGCGCGGTGTTCAGCGGTTTCTCGATCGGGCGGAACCAGCTGCCGTTCGTTGCGATGGCGGCACTGGCGGGCGGCAATGTGCGGGTCGGGCTGGAAGACAACCTCTATATTGGACGCGGCGAATTTGCCAGCAACGGCCAGCTGGTGGAACGCGCGGTGCAGATCCTGACCGGAATGGGTGCCAGGGTGATCGGGCCCGAGGAAACACGCAACCGGCTCAAGCTCATCAAGCGGTGATGGTGGAGGTGCAATCCATGACGCAGGATGTCCGAAAGGTCGCTGTCATTGGCGGCGGAGTTATCGGGGCCGGCTGGGCCGCACGGTTCATGCTCAACGGAATTGACGTTGCAGTGTTCGATCCTGACCCGGAAATTGAGCGCAAGACCTTGGCAGTGATTGCCAACGCCCGCCGCGCGCAGACCCGCCTGCACGGTGCCGCCTTGCCAAGCGAGGGCACAATCACTTTCGCAGCGACGCTGGCTGGGGCGGTGCACGATGCCGATTTCGTGCAGGAAAGTTTGCCTGAGCGTGAAGAGCTCAAGCAGAACGTGCTGGCCGAGATCGATGCCCTGTTGCCCGATCATGCCGTGATCGGATCCTCCACCTCTGGACTGCTCCCCAGTAACCTTCAGGCACTGATGCGTCGGCCCGAACGTCTGGTTGTGGGCCATCCCTTCAATCCGGTTTACCTGCTACCTCTGGTCGAAGTCTGTGGCGGCGCAAAGACCAGCCCCGCAACAATCAAGACAGCCAGCGCGCTTTACGAACGGATCGGCATGAAGGTGCTGCACGTTCGCAAGGAGATCGACGGGTTCATTGCCGATCGTCTGCTTGAAGCTGTCTGGCGCGAGGCGCTGTGGCTAATCAACGACGGCGTTGCCACCGCATCCGAACTCGATGACGCGATCCGGTTCGGAGCGGGCATGCGCTGGTCGTTCATGGGTACTTTCCTGACCTATCGTCTGGCGGGCGGTGAGGCTGGAATGCGCCATTTCCTGAACCAATTCGGGCCATCCATGGAATGGCCCTGGACCAAGCTGATCGGCCCCAAGCTGACCGACGAGTTGATCGATACCGTAACCCGGCAATCAGACGAACAGGCCGCTGGGATAGACCTGCGCACCTATGAGCGGCTACGCGATGATTGCCTCGTCGATCTGACCCACGCGCTTGAGCGCAACAATTTTGCCTCGGGTGAAGTCGCGCGGAACCATCGCGCAAGGCTGAGTGGGCAAACAGTGGCAGACGGCTCGCCCGATGCAGACGGCAAGCTGCTCACGATTGCCACACCGGTCCAGCCCGAGTGGATCGACTACAACAATCATCTTACCGAATCCGCCTATCTCAAGCTGTTTGGTGCTGCAACCGATGTGGCGCTGGCACGGATCGGTGCAGGGCTTGATTATGTTGCGGCGGGTTATTCCTATTACACCGTGGAATCACATATCCGCCATCTCGGCCAGGCCCGGTTGGGCGAAGCGGTGGAGGTTCGCACGCGGGTCCTGGCGGGTGATGCGAAACGCTTGCATTTGTTCCATGAAATGACCAGCCTTGTGCAGAACTGCGTGATTGCAACGGGCGAACACATGCTGGTTCATGTTGATGCCAAGGCAGGCACCTCTGCCCCGGCTTCGGGGGATGTACTTGCAAAGGTGATGGCGCTGGTCGCGCTGCAATCGAATCTGCCGCCGCCGGAAGGCCAGGGCCGGCAAATTCGGATGCCCGGCTGAAAAACAAGTGGTTGAGGGGGAAGTTTAATGGCCTTGGTGGAATCCCGCTCGATTGATTATGTTCCGCTGGCAGAGCGGCACGGCAAGGTTTGGCACCTCTGGCCGATCTGGTTCATGGGCGATGCGCATCTGGCCACGCTAGCCACCGGCGCACTGGGAATTGCCGGAGGGCTGGATTTTTTCTGGTCCGCCATTGCGATCATCGGCGGCGGGCTGCTCGGCACATTCTTCATGGCCTTCCATTCCTCTCAGGGGCCAGAGCTTGGCCTGCCCCAGATGATCCAGTCGCGGCCACAGTTTGGCTATATGGGCGCTCTGCTGGTCTGGTTCGTCGCCCTGGTCACTTATATCGGGTATAACGCCTTCAACCAATCGCTGGCCGCAGCCACCGCGCATGAATTCACCTCGATTTCAGGCTCTGTGGTGATCGTTGGGTTCGCGGTGCTGGCTGCACTGATTGCCTTTGCTGGCTATGACGTGATCCACCGCGCGCAGCGCTGGCTCGCCTATCTGCTGTTGGGGATGCTGGCGATTTTCACCGGCGGAACCCTGACTGCGGGCAACATGACTGCGCTGCTCGTGCCGCACCGCTTCTTCATTAATCCCTTCCTGATCCAGTTTTTCGCCGCCGCCGCCTATCAGCTAAGTTGGTCGATCTATGTCTCGGATTATTCGCGCTATCTGCCAAAGTCGGTCGGCGTACGCGAAACCTTCGTCTGGACCTTTGGCGGAGCCTTCGTCGGCGGGGCATGGATGATGCTGATCGGCACTTATGCCGCCGCTTTGTTCGGGACCGAGAACATCGTCGGAGCACTGCGCCAATCGGGGGATACGATGTATCCCGGGTTCGGGATGCTGATGCTCATCACCTCAGCTTTGGGGCTGGTTACGATCACCAGCCTCAATTTCTATGGTGCATCGCTGACCCTGCTCAGCATCGTGGATTCGCTCACCCGGATACAGCTTGGCAAATCGGCCCGGCTGCTGTCGCTGCTGGCGGTACTGCTGGTCACGATGGCGCTCTCGCTGCTCTCCAGCGGTAATATTGTCGAACAGTTTGAACAATTTCTGGCGGTCCTGCTGTACCTGTTCACGCCGTGGACGGCGATCAATCTGGTGGACTTCTTCTTCGTGCGGAGGAGGCATTATTCGATCCGCGCGATGTTTGATCCGGCCGGAATGTATGGCCGGTGGAACTGGCGCGGGCTGGTGTCCTATGCGATCGGCTTTGGGGCGATGATCCCCTTCTTCAAGACCAGCCTCTATACCGGCCCGGTGGCACGGGCGCTGGGCGGAGCGGACATTTCGATGCTGATCGGCCTGCCGGTTTCGGCTGCGGCCTATCTCATTGCCTGCCGCTCGCTTGATCTCGATGCGGAGCGGGCCCGAATTCCCGAACTCGACAGAAATCTTGAAACGGAGCCGGTACGATGAAGGCAGCCAGCTTTGCGCTTTTTGCCCTGGCCGCAGCTATTGTGCCCGCTTCGATCGGCGCGGCAAAGGCTGTTGCCGAACCGATTGTCTATCCTGACCGGTTCGACCCGATTGGCACACCGGTGCAAAGTCTGGTCAGCGGCAAAGACCGTACCATATATTTCACTGACACTGGCGAGGCGAGCTGGCGCACCATGCTGTTCAT
>JAYVKX010000431.1:0-3391 GCA_043768005.1 Novosphingobium sp.
GGCGCGGGCGGGCTGCTGCTTTCCGGTTGTGACAAGCTCAATTCCAGTCCCGGGTTTCGCTCGTTGCTGCAGGGCGCGGAAGGGCTGCATATGCGCAGCCAGCGGCTGATCACCGGCGATGCACTGGCGCGCGAATATGGTGAGGCGGAAATGTCACCTTTGTTCCGCGCCAATGGCAGCACTTCGGTAGATGACGCCGCTTATCAGCGCCATGCCGCGACCGGCTTTTCGCAATGGGCGCTTGCGGTGGGCGGGCTGGTCAAACAGCCGCTGTCACTGCCGCTCAGCGCGTTGCAGGCCTTGCCGCAGCGCACCCAGATCACCCGGCATGATTGTGTCGAGGGGTGGAGCGCGATCGGCAAATGGCAAGGGCCGCAGCTTTCCGCGATCCTCGCCCGGGCCGGGCTGCTGCCAGCGGCGCGCTATGCGGTGTTTCACTGCGCGGATGTGCTGGACGGCGCACCCTATTACGAATCGATCGATCTGATCGATGCCTTCCATCCCCAGACGATCCTGGCCTGGCGGATGAATGACCGGATGCTGCCCCTCGCCCACGGCGCACCGCTGCGCCTGCGGGTGGAACGCCAGCTGGGCTATAAGCAGGCGAAATATGTCATGCGGATCGAACTGCGCTCTACCCTCGCCGGAGTTTACGGCGGCAGCGGTGGCCACTGGGAGGATAGCCGCGGCTATCAATGGTACGCGGGGATCTAGGGTCAGGCCGATCAACCGGACAGCGCGCACCAATCGCTGCGCCGTCCGCGCCATGGCTCGGCCAGCCCTTCGGCCACCAGCTGCGCACCAAGGCTGCGTCCGTTCCGCGTCACGACCCGCAGCGCCCGGCCATAGCGATCGCGGTCGCGGCGTCCCGTCTCCAGCGCGAAGGGGCCGGCATTGAGCAGCACGATCAGCCTTCGCGTGGCCGCAGCGCCCTGTGCGGCCTCCATCGGGCAGCCTGGGTGGCTGGTTTCCGGGGCGTTGATATCGGCAATACGGATCTTCTCCCCGCCCAGCCAGAAGGTGTCGCCATCGACGACACAGGTGCTGCGGGGGCCGGCGGCGCATAGAGCGATGCCGGCGGCGAGGGTGAGGAGCAGGGTGGCCATAGGCCAGCACCTGCCTTGCGAAGCCGCCTAATGCCCATCCGGGAAACTACCTGATTTCGCTCCGTTTTGGCGCAATATCCCGCGCTTTTCTGGGGCTACCCGCCAATTCTCTACAGGCTGAGGAACAGCCCCGCCAGCGCCGCGCTCATCAAATTGGACAGGCTTCCCGCGACCAGCGCCTTGATCCCCAGCCGGGCGATTACCGGGCGCTGGTTCGGGGCCAGACTGCCGGTCACCGCCATCTGGATCGCGATCGAGCTGAAATTGGCGAAGCCGCATAGCGCAAAGGTGACAATCGCCACGGTCCGTTCGGACAATCCACCGGCGGCATTAGAAATTTGGCCCAGATCGATGAAGGCGACGAATTCATTCAGCACCACTTTGGTCCCGAAAAAACCGCCAGCGCGCAAGGCTTCGGCCCAATCGGGTGCGCCGAGCAGATAGAAGATCGGAGCAAAAACATACCCGATCAGCATCTGGAAGGTCACCCCTTCAAAGCCCATCAGTCCGCCAGCCCAGCCAACGAAGCCATTGGCAAGCGCCACCAGCGCCACGAAGGCCAGCACCATCGCGCCCACCGCCACGGCCAGCTTCACCCCGGTCTGCGCGCCTTGCGCGGCGGCCATGATGATATTGGCCGGGCGTTCCTCATCATGGGTCGCAGCAGGCTGGCCGTCTTCGGGAACCACTTCGGCAATGGCATCAGCTCCCACCGGATCAGGCATCATGATCTTTGCCATGACAATCCCGCCCGGGGCCGACATGAAGGCGGCGGCAACCAGATAATCGATCCGGATTCCCATGCTGGCATAGGCGGCCAGGATCGTGCCCGCGACGCCGGCCATGCCCACTGTCATCACACAGAACAGCTGCGACGGGGTGAGCGCGGCCAGATAGGGCCGGATAACCAGCGGCGATTCGCTTTGCCCGACAAAGATGTTGGAGGCCGCGCACAGGCTTTCAACCTTGCTGATCCCGGTGATCTTTTCCAGCCCGCCGCCAATCCAGCGGATGATGAACTGCATGATCCCCAAGTAATAGAGGATCGAGATCAGCGCGGCGAAAAAGATGATCACCGGCAAGGCCTGGATAGCGAAATTCTGCCCCAGCCGGTCAGTCGCCAGCGCGCCGAACAGGAACTTGGTCCCCTCGCCGGCAAAGCCCAGCAGGCTTGAAACGCCCGCCGCGACCCGCTGCAGCGCGGCATTGCCCGGCGGAAAATACAGCACCAGCGCGGCAAACCCCGCCTGAAGCGCAAAGGCTGCCCCGACCACGCGCGGCCTGATCCTCATGCGATCCGATGACAGGATGAACGCGACCAGCAGGATGACCAGCATCCCCAGCAAGCTGTATCCAATATGCATGAAGCGGCTTCCCCTGCGCGATCCCGAATTCCTGGGGCTTGGTAACGAGTTGATGGTCAAACAGTCAAATCCTCGCTCATCTGGTCCATGAAGACATGGCCTTCCCAGCGGTGTTGTTCCTCGCTAGTCCTGCGCCATGATCACACCCGCCTCCTCCCACCGCTCGTTGTTGCTATTCTCGCTGTTCTACGGCGGCATGGTCACGCTGGCGGGCGTGCTCGGGGCCAAACAGGTCACGCTGGGGCCGCTGGTGGTCGAGGCGGGGATATTTCCCTTTCTGACGCTGATCGGGATTTCCAGCGGCATTGCCGAGCTTCACGGCAAGGAAGTTGCTGACCGGCTGGTGCGCTATGGCTTCATTCCGCTGGTTGGCGCGATTGCGATGACGCTGTTCGTGCTCCAGCTGCCGACCGATCCGGGGATGTATGAGCCCGCCAAGGAAGCCTTTCCGGTCATTCTGGGCCAGAGCTGGCGGATGATGGGGGCCGGGATCATCTCTTACGGCACCTCGGTGACGCTGAATGTGTGGATATTCAACCGGCTGCGCAGCGGCGGCGGGGCTTTTGCCAAACTGCGCGGGTTTATCGCGGCGGCGCTTTCGCAAATTGTCGATACGCTGATCTTCATCACCCTGTCATTTTATGGCGTCCGTCCGATCATGGATCTCATGGTTGGCCAGATGATCGCCAAGGTGGTGCTATCGGCGGCAATGGTCCCGGCAATCATCTGGATTGTCACCACCCAGGGCCGCAAGCTGGACAGCCGGGCCTGACAGGAAGTAAAGCCCCGGCCATGTCCAACTCGCATGATCAAACCGGCCTCGCCAAAGCTGAAACGCTGATCGAGGCGCTGCCCTATCTGCAGCGCTATGCTGGGCGCACTTTTGTGGTGAAATATGGCGGCCACGCGATGGGCGATCCT
>JAYVKX010000432.1:0-6454 GCA_043768005.1 Novosphingobium sp.
GCCGCCCATCTTCTTGATCTGCTTCATCGCGCGCTCCATTTCCTGGTGCATCTTGAGCAGCTTGTTGACGTCTTGAACCTGCATTCCCGAACCATTGGCAATACGGATTTTGCGTTTGGCGTTGAGCAGTTCGGGGCGGCTGCGTTCCTTGGGGGTCATCGATCCGATGATCGCATCCATCCGGATCAGCACCCGGTCATCCATCCCGCTTTGCGCCATCGCCGCTTTGGCTTTCTTCATCCCCGGCATCATGCCCGCCAGCGCGCCAAGACCGCCCATCTTCTGCATCTGACCAAGCTGCATGCGCAGATCATTCAGATCGAACTGACCCTTGGCCATCCGCGCGGCCATCTTCTCGGCATCTGCTTCGGCAATGCTGGCCGCAGCCTTCTCGACGATCGAGACGACATCGCCCATGCCAAGGATCCGCCCGGCAACGCGCACCGGATGGAACGGCTCGATCGCATCGATCTTTTCGCCGGTGCCGGCAAATTTGATCGGCTTGCCGGTAACCGCCCGCATGGCAAGCGCCGCGCCGCCTCGGGCATCACCATCCATCCGGGTGAGGATCACGCCGGTCAGATCAACCTGGCCGGCAAAGCTTTGTGCGACGTTCACCGCGTCCTGCCCGGTGAGAGCATCGACGACGAGCAGCACTTCCTTAGGCACCGAGATCGCGGCAACCGCCTTCATCTCGTCCATCAGCTGGCTATCGACATGGAGACGACCAGCGGTATCAAGCAGCAGCACGTCAACCGCCTGCAGCTTCGCCGATTGCAGCGCGCGGGTTGCGATATCAACCGGAGCCTGGCCCGCGATAATCGGCAGGGTGGCAGCGCCGATCTGCTCGCCCAGTACCGCCAGTTGCTCCTGCGCAGCCGGGCGATTGACGTCGAGCGACGCCATCAGAACCTTCTTGCCGTGCTTGTCCTTGAGCAGCTTGGCGAGCTTGGCCGTAGTGGTGGTCTTGCCCGAACCCTGCAGGCCGACCATCATGATCACGACCGGCGGGAGCGCCTCCAGATCAAGCTCGGCGGTCTGTTCGCCGCCCAGCATTTCGACCAGCGCATCATTGACGATCTTGACGACCTGCTGGCCCGGCGTGACTGACTTCAGCACCGCGTGACCAACCGCCTTTTCGGTGACATCATCGATGAACCGGCGGACCACCGGCAGCGCGACATCGGCTTCGAGCAGCGCGATTCGCACTTCGCGCATCGCATCGCGAACGTCCTGTTCACGCAGCGCGCCGCGGCCACGCAGCTTGTCAAAGACACCGCCTAACCGATCTGACAGACTGTCGAACATGTAACCGAATACTCCGAAACGTGAAAAAAGCCGGTGGGCGAAACCTCGCCGACCAGCCTGCTGCTAAAAACTATATCTACGCCCAAAAAGGGCCGAATACCACTCTGTAACCACCTCCCGCGCTTGCGCTTGGGAGTTTTTTCCGGACCTGCGTCCAGATGAACCATGCCCTCCCTTGCGGTCGGGAGTTTTGCGGGAAACAGTCCCCCGGACTGTTTCTTTATCCGCAAAACTGGTGGAGCCTAGCGGGATCGAACCGCTGACCTCCTGCATGCCATGCAGGCGCTCTCCCAGCTGAGCTAAGGCCCCGTACCATTCTTTGTCGACAACCCCGAGAGGCTATCAACACCCGCCTTGCAGCAGGGCCGCTGCCTCTAGTTGGCTGCTCCCGGCATTGCAAGGGGGGATTTAATGCCAGCCTCTAATGCTCGTCGTCGTTGCCTTCAACGCCGGCCACACCAAGATCATCATCGCCGCCCAGATCAACATCATTATCGGGCGAATCGCTGTCCTCATCGATATCCAGATCTTCTTCGGCCAGATCGGTATCCTGCGCAGCCTCAACCTTTTCCTTCTGAACTTCTTCATAGGGAATCGGCTGCTTTGATTTCAGCACGGGTTCGGGAGACCAAGCATAGCCGCATTCGATGCAGGTAACCGGATCATCCTTGCCCAGATCGTAAAAGCGGGTGCCGCATTTCGGGCAGCCCTGCTTGGCACCCCATTCAGCCTTGACCATGAAATTTCCTCGCGTGTGCCCGGGCCATTCGGCAACGGGCTGAAACTATAGCCTTGATGGTAACGGCTGGTGCCGGAATCAAGAGAGGGCGCGCCTTGCCATAGCGCGCGCGCGCTGTCAAAAGCCGCCGCGCACCCTGACCTACCAGACGCGAAAGCTGATCCGTGACCGCTGCCGATCCCTCCCAGATGCGCCCGCGCCGCTTCATGCCCGCAGGCGCGCTTTGCGGCACCTTCCGCGTGCCGGGCGATAAATCGATCAGCCACCGTGCGCTGATGCTATCGGCGCTGGCGGTGGGTGAAAGCCGGATCACCGGCCTGCTGGAGGGTGAGGACGTGCTGGCCACCGCCGCTGCGATGCGCAGCATGGGCGCGAGCATCGAACGCACTGAGGACGGCGAGTGGCGCGTCCACGGCGTTGGCGTTGGCGGATTGCTCCAGCCCGCCACCGCGCTCGACATGGGCAACAGCGGCACGTCCACCCGTCTGCTGATGGGCCTAGTCGCGAGCCACGCCATCACCGCCAGCTTCATCGGCGACGCCAGCCTGTCACAGCGCCCGATGGGCCGGGTGACCGAGCCGCTCAGCCTGATGGGCGCCGATTTCACCGAATCGCCGGGCGGAACCCTGCCCTTGATGCTACGCGGCGCTGCCCCCGCCGTGCCGATCACCTATCGGCTGCCGGTCGCCTCAGCACAGGTCAAAAGCGCGATCCTGCTCGCGGGCCTCAACACGCCGGGCATCACCACTATCATAGAGCCGGTGCCAACCCGCGATCATTCGGAACGGATGCTGGCAGGCTTTGGCGCAGAAATCACGGTAGAAACCGATAGCGCGGGCGTCCGCACTATCCGCATTCGCGGCGAGGCTGAGCTGAGGCCGCAAACCATCGAAGTCCCCGGCGATCCCTCATCCGCAGCGTTCTTCATGGTCGCCGGGTTGATCGTTCCGGGTTCGGATATCACAATTGAAAACGTTGGCATGAATGCCACCCGCGCCGGGCTTTATGCTGTGCTGCGCCAAATGGGCGGGCAGATCGAGGCAGTGAACCCACGCGAAGTGGGCGGTGAGCCGGTGGCAGATCTGCGCGTGCGCCATTCGCAGCTGACCGGCATCGAAATCGATCCCGCAGTAGCTCCCAGCATGATCGACGAATTCCCCGTGCTGTTCGTCGCCGCTGCTCTTGCCAAGGGCCGCACCGTTACCTCCGGTCTTGACGAGCTGCGCGTCAAGGAGAGTGACCGCCTTTCCGTCATGGCCGCTGCGCTTACCGCGATTGGCGCGCGGGTTGAGGAAACCGCAGACGGTCTGACAATCGACGGCACTGGCGGCGAACCACTTGGCGGAGGCGGCCCGATTGCGACCCATCTCGACCACCGCATCGCGATGAGCATGGCGGTAGCGGGGCTGGTGAGCCGGGATGGGGTGGAAGTGGACGACACCCGCCCGATCGCGACCAGCTTTCCGATGTTCAAAATTTTGCTTGAAGGGCTGGCTCATTGACAATTGCCAATCTGCGCACTGTCACATCCGGCCTGTTTGCCGCGTTGCTAGCAGCTTGCCAGACAGGCGGATCAAAGGGTTTGCCGATCCGGCCAGTGCAGCTTGATCGCATCGCAGCAGAAGCAATGGCGCAAACCGGTGCGGAGGGGCTGGCTATAGCGGTGACCGAGCCTGGCCGGGTGATTGCGCAAGGCAGTTGGGGCAAGCGCAATGCCAAGGGAGAGCCGCTGCAAACTGAGACAATCATGTATGGTGCATCGCTGACCAAGACCGCGTTCGCCTATTACGTTCAACAGCTCGCCATCGAAGGCAAACTTGATCTTGACCAGCCGATTGCCCGGTTGCTGTCGCGGCCGTTGCCCGAATATAGTGATCCAGAAGAACGTTATGCACCGTGGAACGATTTGGCAGGCGATCCCCGCTGGCAGCAGATCACGCCACGCATGGCACTGAGCCACGCGACCGGCTTTGCCAATTTCTTCTGGCTCAACCCTGACCAGAAGCTGACCATCCATGCCGCCCCTGGTAGCCGATATGCCTATTCAGGCGATGGCCTGATCCTATTGCAATTCGCTTTGGAAAAGGGTCTTGCGATTGATATTGGCGAGGACATGCAACGCCGCCTGTTTGACCGGTTTGCAATGCCAAACAGCAGCCTGATCTGGCGTCCGGAATTCGCCCGCAATCTGGCCAATGGCTGGAAGGGCGATGGCACAATCGAACCGCATGACGAACGTAGTAAGGTGCGCGCGGCAGGCTCGCTCGACACCACGATCAGCGATATGGCTCGACTTTCCGCCGGAATGATGGCGGACCGCGCGACCATGGCCGCTATGGTGCAGCCCATGCTGAAGATCACCACGGCGTCTCAATTTCCAACATTTCAGCCCGAGCTGCCACCGTCGCAGCAAATCCCCGGGCTGTCCGCGGGTCTTGGCCTGATTACATTTATCGGGCCCCAAGGACTCGGCTGGTTCAAGGGTGGCCACAACGATTCCACCGCCAATATGTGGGTTTGCCTGGTGAAGACCGGGCGTTGCGCAGTAATCCTGTCCAACGACGTCCGCGCTGAACCCACCTTCCCCGGCATTGTGCGCCAGTTGCTGGGTGAAACCGGCCTGCCGTGGCAGTGGGAATACGGCGAGCAGACCTGGACCAAAGCACCTTGAGCGCCATGATCATCGCCGTCGATGGCCCCACTGCCTCGGGCAAAGGCACCATCGCACGCGCCCTTGCCGCACATTTCGGCTTGCCGCATCTTGATACCGGGCTGCTCTATCGCGCGGTTGGGCAGCAAGTGGCGCTGAACGGCGGCGATCCGGATAGCGCAGCAGATGCCCTCGCCGCCTGCGCATTCCCTGACAGCCTGCTGGATGATCCCGAACTCCGTTCCGAAGCTACCGGTGGCCACGCCAGCCGCGTTTCGGTCCATCCGGCCGTGCGTCAGGCGCTTTACGAACGCCAACGCAGCTTCGCCACCCAGCCCGGCGGCGCAGTGCTGGATGGTCGCGACATCGGCACCGTGATCGCGCCCGAAGCAGCGGCCAAGCTGTTCATTGTCGCATCGGTTCCAGCACGCGCTGAGCGGCGGTTCAAGGAAATGCAGGCGGCGGGCAAGGCCGTGTCACTCTCCGAAATGGCCACCGATCTCCAACTGCGCGACCAGCGCGACAGCACCCGCGCGACGGCTCCGTTGGTCGCCGCACCCGATGCCATGCTGCTCGATACTTCAGGCCTGTCTCCTGCCAACGCAATTGCCGAGGCGATTGCGTTGATAGAAGCACGGCTGGGCCTTGCGTCGTCCCCGACTTGATCCGGGACGACGGCATTTTTCTTGCTTTTCGGCGCGCGCTCACTTACCCGCGCCCGATCTGACAGGCCTCACCGCCGGAAGGATCCCCGCCACGGCATCCGGCCCGGCGGGGCGCATCGGCCCTTTTGGCCCGCTTAGGCAATAGTGCCACGGCGGAGAAAGACCGGCGGAAAAACCGCCCGGCCGGAAACATTGATAGTAGGATACAACCATGGCCACTACGGCTTTTCCCACCCGCGACGATTTCGCCGCGATGCTCGACGAAACGCTTGGTGATGCCGCCAGCGGCGGCTTTGAAGGCCGCGTCGTCAAGGGCACCATTACCGCAATTGAAAACGACAAGGCCGTTATCGACGTTGGCTTGAAGAGCGAAGGCCGCGTGTCTTTGCGCGAATTCGCCATGCCCGGCCAGCCGCACGGCCTTTCGGTCGGCGATGAAGTCGAAGTTTATGTCGACCGGGTAGAAAATTCCGAAGGCGAAGCGATGCTCAGCCGCGATCGCGCCCGCCGCGAAGCTGCCTGGGACAAGCTGGAAAGCGAATTTGGCGAAGGCAAGCGCGTTGAAGGCGTGATCTTTGGCCGCGTGAAGGGCGGCTTCACCGTCGATCTTGATGGCGCGGTGGCCTTCCTCCCCGGCTCGCAGGTCGATATCCGCCCGGTCCGCGATGTGCAGCCGCTGATGGATATGCCGCAGCCGTTCCAGATCCTGAAGATGGATCGCCGCCGCGGCAATATCGTTGTATCGCGCCGCGCCGTGCTCGAAGAAACCCGCGCTGAACAGCGTTCAGGCCTGATCCTGAACCTGACCGAGGGCCAGATCATCGATGGCGTGGTCAAGAACATCACCGATTACGGCGCTTTCGTTGATCTGGGCGGGATCGATGGCCTGCTCCATGTTACCGACATGAGCTACAAGCGCGTCAACCACCCCAGCGAAGTCATCAATATCGGTGACACCGTCAAGGTGCAGATCGTGCGCATCAACCAGGATACCCAGCGCATCAGCCTGGGCATGAAGCAGCTGGAAAGCGATCCGTGGGACGGCGTTGCCGCCAAGTATCCGGTTGGCGCAAAGCTCTCGGGCGTGGTGAC
>JAYVKX010000433.1:0-2947 GCA_043768005.1 Novosphingobium sp.
AACGGGGCGCGGGTGCCGATTTCGTCGCAGGCTGGCTATTGGCCCCGCTTGCGGCGGCGTTGCCGAACTATGAGGTGCGCGCCGACATAGCGATGCGGGGTGACTTCAAAGGCGGCAGCTGGACGGCGTCGAGTGGCCACATCTGCGGCATATTCACCGCGCCCTTGTTCGGGATCCCGGCGACGGGCCGCGTGGCCTTCCTTCGCTTCGGATGCTTCCAGCGCTGGGTAGCAGGGTTGGTTACGGAAACGATCGTGATCCTCGATCTGCCGGCGCTGATGCTGCAGGCCGGGGTTTGGCCGCTTGCCGCGCCGCTTGGCCCGAATATCATGGCTCCGGGCCCGCTGGGCGGCGGCGGCATCTGGCCTGACGGTGATGGTGCGGCAAGCCTTGCCATTGTCGAGGGCATGATCGGCGGGCTCATGAAGTATGACGGCTCACTCAAAACCATGAATATGCGCGATTTCTTCGCGGAGCACTTCTGGTGGTTCGGGCCGGGGCCGATCGGAAGCTTCCAGGGTTTTTCCGACTACGAGCGCGGTCACGCGACGCCGTTCCTGACAGCTTTCCCCGATCGCGTCGGCGGCAACCACCGCGCGCGCTTCGGCGACGGCGCGTTTGTTGCGTCGACCGGCTGGCCCAGCATCACCGCGACGCACAAGGGCTCGGGCTGGCTCGGCCTTGATGCCACCGGCAAAGCGATCACGATGCGGGTCATGGATTTCTGGCGCGCCCGGGGCGACCTGCTCATCGAGAACTGGGTGATGATCGATATTCCCGATCTGCTTGGCCAGATCGGCATCGATCTATTCGCAATTTTACCAATCAAGGATTGATCGTGGCCGAATATCTGAAACGCAGCGTAAACTTTGAGGCGAAGGCCGACAGCGACCGCAAGGTTCGTGAAACAGTCGAAGCCATCCTGTCCGACATTTCGGTACGCGGCGACGCGGCGGTACGCGAGCTCAGCGTGCGGTTCGACAACTGGGACCGAGAAAATTACCGTCTGACCGATGTCGAAATTCAGGATTGTATCGACCAGTTGACCGGTCAGGACCTCAAGGACATCGAATTTGCCCAGGCGCAGGTGCGCAACTTCGCCCAAATTCAGCGGGCTTCGCTCGCGGATGTCGAGGTGGAAACCCTGCCGGGTGTGGTGCTGGGGCACAAGCATATCCCGGTGAATGCCGCTGGCTGCTACGTGCCCGGCGGCAAGTACCCGCTGCTCGCATCGGCGCATATGAGCGTGATCACCGCCAACGTCGCGGGGGTTGAGCGGGTCGTTACCTGTGCTCCGCCATTTGGGGGTAGGCCCGCTCCGGCAATCGTGGCTGCGCAGGCAATGGCGGGAGCCGATGAAATCTGGTGCCTCGGCGGAATCCAGGCGGTTGGCGCGATGGCGCTGGGTACAGCCAGCATGGACCCGGTCGACATTCTGGTGGGACCAGGCAATGCTTATGTCGCCGAAGCGAAGCGTCAGCTGTTCGGGCGGGTTGGGATCGATTTGTTCGCGGGACCGACCGAAACGCTGGTGATCTGCGACGAATTTGGCTGCGACGGCGAGCTGGCTGCGACCGATCTGCTCGGGCAAGCTGAACATGGTCCGGATTCGCCGGCGATACTGCTGACCACCAGTCGCGCCCTCGCCGAAGAAACAATTCGCGAAGTCGAGCGCTTGCTGACGATCTTGCCAACTGCGGACATCGCGCGGCGCGCATGGGAAAACTTCGGCGAAGTGATCGTCGCGGCGGACGATGCCGAAATGGTTCGCATCGCGGATGAAATCGCCAGCGAGCACGTCCAGGTGATGACCCGCGATCCCGATTTTTTCCTAAGACATATGACCAACTACGGTGCCCTGTTCCTCGGCGCGCGGACCAATGTCAGTTTCGGCGACAAGGTGATCGGCACCAATCATACACTGCCAACCAAAAAAGCCGCGCGATTTACCGGTGGCCTATGGGTGGGGAAATTCCTCAAGACGTGCACTTACCAGCGGGTCCTGACCGACGAGGCCAGCACCATGATCGGTGAATACTGCTCGCGGCTGTGCGCGCTTGAGGGTTTTGCGGGACACGGCGAGCAGGCCAATATCCGCGTGCGCCGGTATGGCGGACGCAACGTCCCCTATGCGGGGAAGGCCGAGCCGGCAGCATGATCGCATGACATTGCCGACAACGCCCAGCTTTCGGCTCGATGGACGGCGCGCGCTGGTGACCGGCGCAGGCCGCGGCGTCGGACTGGCGCTGGCGGCCGCACTCGCCGGGGCGGGTGCGCGCGTTACACTCGTTGCTCGCAGCGCAGACGAAATCGAAACAGCAGCCGAAGCAATGGGCGGCGATTGGGCAGTGCTCGACGTGTCTGATCTGGCTGCGGTGGAAAATCTCTTCGCCGCGCGGCCGGCCTTCGATATTCTCGTCAACAACGCTGGAACCAACCGGCCCAAACCCATGATCGAGGTGAGCGAGGCGGACTATGACGGCGTGCTGGACCTCAATCTGAAGAGTGCCTTCTTCGTCGCGCAGCTGTGCGTCAGACGGATGCTGGCCGAGGCAAAATCGGGAAGCCTCATCCATATTGGCAGCCAGATGGGGCATGTCGGCGGAGTGAACCGCAGTCTTTATTGTGCGTCGAAGTGGGCGCTTGAAGGAATGAGCAAGGCGTTTGCGCTCGATCTTGCATCATACAATATCCGGAGCAACACGATCGCGCCGACGTTCATCGAAACCCCCATGACCAAACCGTTTTTTGACGATCCCTCATTCAAGGCGTCGGTGCTGTCGAAGATCAAGCTTGGGCGGATTGGCACGGTTGAGGATGTCATGGGCGCGGTAGTGTATCTTGCGTCAGATGCATCGGCCTTGGTCACCGGCACAAGCATCGTGGTCGATGGCGGCTGGACCGCAGAATGATGTCCAAGTCCACTGCCGACTCGAATTCGCCAGAA
>JAYVKX010000434.1:0-5793 GCA_043768005.1 Novosphingobium sp.
CTCGATAAACCGGGATAGCGGATCGGCGGCCAGCATCATCACCCCGACGGTGAAGACCACGGCCGTGATCATGATCGGAATATGGTCGGTCATGCCCACAGCAGTCAGGATCGAATCGACTGAAAAAACCACATCGAGCGCGATGATCTGGGCGATCGCGGCATTGAAACCGATCATGGCAACGCCCTTGTCGTGATCCAGCAGCTCGCCGCTTTCCCCTTCGGGATCCAGATTATGGTGGATCTCTTTGGTCGCTTTCCACAGCAGGAACAGCCCGCCGGCAATCAGGATCAGGTCACGCCCGGAGAAGGCGGTTTCAAAACCGGGTTCGCCATGCGGACCAGGCGCTCCGGCAATCCCCAGATCAAACAGCGGCTGCTGCAGTGTCACGATCCAGCCGATCACCATCAGCAGGGCGATGCGCATGACCAGCGCCAGGATCAGCCCAATCCGCCGAGCGCGCGCCTGCTGATGCGCTGGCAGCTTGTTGGAAAGGATCGCGATGAACACCAGATTGTCGATGCCCAGTACGATCTCAAGCACGATCAGGGTGAGCAGTGCCGCCCAGGCGGTCGGGTCGGTAAGCAGAGCAATAATATCCATGCGCACTCTGTGGCAAGGCGGCCGGGGGCTGGCAAGCAGGCGATCGGCTAATTCTGCGGCATTTGCAGAAATGTCACACCGGTTCAGGAGGAACTGACCTCAATCTGAATCGATTCGCCAACTTGTTGATTATAGTCTATCGGCCACAGTGCAGCGGAAAGGGCCTTGTAGCCGCTTGCCCTGTCGTCTGGCGCGATTCGTCCGCGCGGCCGGACAGAATCAATATGGGCGAAGCGAAGGTACGTTCGGTTTTATGGGTTTTGATCGAGGACGTCGTGGCCGCGGGCGCGACAAACGGGATGGTTTCGGCGAGGAAGGGTTTGATCCCTTTGCAGCTGGTGGTGACCGGTCTGGTGGCGGTGCGCCCCGGAGCGGTGGTTATGGTGACCGCGGCGGTTTCGGTGGCGGTGATCGTAGCGGCGGCGGCGGCTTTGGTGCCCCGCGCAGTGGCGGCGGCGGCGGCGGCGGCTTTGGTGCCCCGCGAAGTGGCGGCGGCGCTGGTGGCGGAGCAGGCATGCCTGCCCAGGTCGTTGGCGAGGGCAAGGGCGTTGTAAAGTTCTTCAACACCCAGAAGGGCTTTGGCTTCATTCAGCGCGATGACGGCGGAGAAGATGTGTTCGTGCACATCAGCTCAGTCGAGCGTGCGGGCCTTGAAGGTCTGGCCGAAGGGCAGCAGCTTGAATTCACTTTGGTCGATCGCGGCGGCAAAGTTTCTGCGACCGATCTGGTCGTGGTTGGCGATGTCATCGCGGTGGCCAAGAAGGAAGTAGCACCGCAGCGCGAGCTGACTGGTGAAAAGGCTACCGGAACGGTCAAGTTCTTCAACAGCATGAAAGGCTTTGGCTTCATCACCCGTGATGATGGCCAGCCCGATGCGTTCGTCCACATCAGTGCGGTGGAACGTTCGGGGATGCGCGATCTTGCTGAAGGCGATCGGCTGGAATTCGACATCGAAGTTGATCGACGAGGCAAGTATTCGGCGGTCAATCTGGTGGCGCGCCAGAGCTGATTCGTCCGCACTGCTCCGGTTGGTTTGACCGAAAGCACGCGACAACCTAAACGCGTTCAAATGGCGGCTCGAAAGAGTCGCCATTTGTCGTTTGTCCAGCCCGTTTCTGAAATTTCCGACTGCAAAGGAAAGCTACAATGTCGATCACTCCGCTGATGCCTGTCTATCCCCGTTGCGGCGTGCGCCCGGTTCGCGGTGATAATTGCCATTTGATCGGTGAAGATGGCAGCCGCTATCTCGATTTTGCCAGCGGCATTGCAGTGAATTTGCTCGGCCATTCGCACGAAGGTCTGATCGGTGCGATCCAGCGGCAGGCGGCTGCGCTGATGCACGTCTCCAACCTCTATGGCAGCCCGCAGGGGGAACATCTGGCCCAGCGACTGACCGAGCTGACCTTTGCCGATACGGTGTTTTTCACCAATTCAGGCGCCGAGGCGATGGAATGTGCGATCAAGACAGCGCGCGCCTATCACCAGCACATCGGCAATGATCACAAGTTTGAACTGATTACCTTCAAGAACGCCTTCCACGGGCGGACCATGGCCACGATCAGCGCCTCCAATCAGGACAAGATGCACAAGGGTTTCATGCCGTTGCTGCCCGGCTTCAAATATGTCGAATTTGATGATCTGGAAGCGGCCAAGGCGGCGATCGGACCCAATACGGCGGGCTTCATCGTCGAGCCGATCCAGGGTGAGGGCGGGATCCGTCCCGCTTCGGACGCGTTCCTGCAGGGCCTGCGCGCGCTGGCGGACGAGCATGATCTGATGCTGGTGCTGGATGAGGTACAATGCGGTATGGCGCGGGCCGGAACGCTTTATGCCTATGAGCAATACGGGATCACGCCCGATATTCTGGCCACTGCCAAGGGCATCGGCGGCGGCTTTCCGCTGGGGGCCTGCCTTGCCACCGAACAGGCAGCGCGCGGCATGGGTCTGGGCACGCATGGCTCGACCTATGGCGGAAATCCGCTGGCAATGGCGGCGGGTGAGGCGGTGCTGGATGTGGTGGCGAACGAGGAATTCCTCGCCGAGGTCCGCGCCAAGGGTGAGCGGATTCGCGCCCGGCTGGAGCAGTTCATCGGCAATTATCCCGAGCTGTTCGAACTGGTTCGCGGCCGCGGCCTGATGCTCGGCCTGAAAATGCGCAGCGAAAGCCGTCCGTTCGTGGCGCATCTGCGCGATAATCACGGGCTACTAACGGTTGCGGCTGGCGATAACACCGTGCGGGTGATCCCCCCGTTGGTGATCGATGATAGCCACATCGATGAATTCATGGATCGGCTCTCGGCCGGCACTGCCAGCTATCAGCCGCCAGGAGGGGTGTGATGACCCGGCATTTTCTTGAGTTGAGCGATGCGGGCGGCGATGCAGTCGCTGCCATGTTGAACGATGCACACGACCGCAAGGCGGCGCGCATCGGCTGGCCGGGTGGCCGCGCCGATAGCGATGCGCCGCTGGCGGGCCATGTGCTGGCGATGATCTTTGAAAAGAACTCGACCCGTACCCGCGTGTCGTTTGACATGGCGATGCGCCAGCTGGGCGGCAGCGCGATCGTGATGGATGCGGGAACCACCCAGATCGGGCGGGGGGAGAGCATCGCCGATACGGCGCGCGTGCTCAGCCGGATGGTCGATGCGATCATGATCCGCACCGATGATCACGCCAAGATCGAAGAGCTGGCCCATTACGCCAGCGTGCCGGTGATCAACGGGCTGACCGATCGATCGCATCCGTGCCAGATCATGGCTGATCTGCTGACCGTGATCGAGGGCGGCAAGGCGCTTCCCGGGCTCGAAGTCGCCTGGCTTGGCGATGGCAACAATGTCCTCAACTCGATTATCGAGGCGGCCGGGCTGATGAAGTTCAATGTCCGGATCGGGGGGCCTGAAAGCTATGGATCCGATCCCGCTTATATCGAGCGCGCCCGTGCTGCCGGGGCCAGGATCACCCTTCACCGCGATGCGGGCGATGCCGCGCGCGACGCTGAAGTGGTAATCACCGACACCTGGGTCTCGATGGGGCAGAGCGGGGCAGAGGCGCGGATCGCGGCAATGGCGCCCTATCAGGTCAATGAAGCGCTGATGGCCGGGGCCGTGCCCGGCGCGCTGTTCCTCCATTGCCTGCCTGCACACCGCGGCGAGGAGGTGACCGATGCGGTACTCGATGGTCCGCAATCGCTGGTCTGGGATGAGGCAGAGAACCGGATCCACGCCCAGAAATCGGTGCTGCGCTGGGTGTTCGGCCAGTTGTGATTGCAGCTTCGCAGATCCCGCCGGGCGAAACCGGCTTTGATCAGCTGATGTCCTTCACCATCCCCACCCGTAATGCGCGGGGACGGATGGTCAGGCTGGGGCCGGTGCTGGAGACGATCCTTTCAGCTCATGATTATCCGCTCGTGATCAAGCACTTGCTTGCCGAGGCGCTGGTGCTGACCGCGCTGATCGGCGGGCTGCTCAAGGATGAGAGCGGCCAGCTCACGCTGCAGGCGCAAACCACCGGCGGGATCGTTGGTTTGCTCGCCTGCGATTATCGCGGGGGAGAGCTGCGGGGCTATGTACGCCACGATGCGGAGCGGCTGGCGCAGCTGGGCGCCAACCCATCGCTCTATGCGCTGTTCGGGCAGGGCTATCTGGCGATGACCTTCGATCTTGCGGCCACCAATCAGCGCTATCAGGGGATCGTGCCGCTTGAAGGCGATTCGCTGGCCGATGCCTGTCAGGCTTATTTCGCCCAATCGGAACAAGTGCCGACGCTGATCCGGCTGGCGGTCCGCTCCAGTGCTTTGGGCTGCGTGGCGGGCGGGCTGCTGGTCCAGCATCTGGCTGAGGGGGAAGCGGGGCGCGAGCGGCTGCACGTTCGACTTGACCACCCGGAGTGGGAGCATGTTGCGGCACTGGCTGGCAGTACCAAACATGATGAGCTGGTTGATCCCGAACTCTCGCTCGAAGCGCTGATCTGGCGCTTGTTTCATGAGGAACAGGAAGTGCGGGTCGAAAATGGCCTGGAATTGTCGCGTGGCTGCCGCTGCAGTATAGACCATTATCGCTCGGTCATCGCGCAATTCCCTGAATCAGAGCGCGCCGAAATGCGCAATGATGCCGGGATGATCGTGGTCGATTGCGCTTTCTGCTCGAAATTGTTCGATATCGACATATAGCTTTCAATTCATCTATAGAATTACACACTTGGTCGCAGTTCGTCGCTATGATACAAGCGCGATTAACCGTGCGCTGGTCAGTGCGCGGCTCTTTGGGTGAAAATTGAAGCTTATGACGGTGCGGAACAGGACTTTGCGAATGGCTGGGGCGATGGGCGCCATGCTCGTCGCCAGCGCTGTGCCTGCATCCGGTCAGCGCCCGGCGCTGGCCATGCTAGACCAGCTGGATAGCGGCAAGTGGGAATTGCGGCTGCGCGATGGTCGCACTGTGGTGGAACGGCTGTGCATCGACAATGGCCGCCGCTTCATTCAGCTGCGCCATCCCGAACCGACCTGCGAACGGTTCATCGTTGATGACCAGCCCGGCCAGGTCACGGTGCAATACACCTGCCGGGGCAAGGGCTATGGCCGCACCCATATTCGCCGCGAAACCAACCGGCTCGTCCAGATCGACAGTCAGGGCATTGCCGAGGGTTTGCCGTTCGAATTCATCGCCGAAGCCCGCCGGGTGGGGGATTGCTCCAGCTGACAGCAGTTGCCTGTTGACCTGTGAGAGGTTAGCCCGGTGCAATGCAAATTGTTGGGCAAGGATCTGGCCGCAAAGCGGTAGTGCTATTGTCAGGCGGGCTTGATTCGATGGTCGTCGCCGGGCTCGCGCATGAGGCGGGTTATGCGATCAACGCCCTGACAATCGACTATAACCAGCGCCACCGCTGCGAGATTGAGGCCGCCCGCTTAATTGCGGATCGGCTTGGGGTGGAGCGTCATGTCATCCTGCCGCTCGATCTGCGTCAGTTCGGCGGTTCGGCGCTGACGGCTGATTTGGCGGTGCCCAAGGGTGGTGCCGGGCCGGATATTCCGGTCACTTACGTTCCGGCGCGGAACCTCGTGTTTCTCTCGCTGACCCTGGCCTGGGCCGAGGCGCTCGGCGCGCGGGATATTTTCATCGGGGTCAACGCGCTCGACTATTCTGGTTATCCGGATTGCCGCCCTGAATTCATCGCCGGTTTTGCCGATCTGGC
>JAYVKX010000435.1:0-5723 GCA_043768005.1 Novosphingobium sp.
CCGCGCTGGAGGGATTGGCGGGCCAGCACGGGCTGGGTTTTGCCGCGCCGCCGCTGCCGCTGTGTACTGATAATGCCGCGATGATCGCCTGGGCCGGGATCGAACGGCTGGGGCAATCTGATCCGCTTGATTTCGCGCCGCGTCCGCGCTGGCCGCTTGATCCCGCCGCTGAAACGGTGCGCGGGGCGGGGGTGAAGGCGTGAAGCCCGCGATCGGGATCATCGGTGCCGGGGCCTGGGGCACTGCGCTGGCCCAGGTACTGGCGAGCGACGGGCGCGAGGTGCGGCTATGGGCGCGCGAGACAGAGCTGGTGGCACAGATCAACCGCGATCATCGCAACAGCCTGTTCCTACCCAGTGCCGAATTGGCGCATAATATATTAGCAACGAACCAAATTGGCGATATAACTGATCTATCGATCTTGCTGGTGGTAACCCCTGCCCAACATCTGGCTCGGGTGCTGGCGGATCTATCTGATGATCCGCGCGATCTGATCCTTTGCGCCAAGGGGATCGAGGCAGGCAGCGGGCGGCTGATGGCCGAGGTTGCGGGAGAGGCTGCGCCCCACGCGGCAATCGCGGTGCTCTCCGGGCCGACTTTTGCGCATGAGGTGGCGGCAGGCCTGCCCACCGCCGTCACGCTGGCCTGTTCTGGCGGCGAAGCGCAGTGGCAGCGGCTGGCCTCGGTGATTTCGCGGCCCACGCTGCGGCCCTATTATTCGGATGATGTGATCGGCGCGGAAATCGGTGGGGCGGTCAAAAACGTTCTCGCCATTGCCTGCGGCGTGGTTGACGGTTTGCAGCTGGGCCAGAACGCCCGGGCCGCGCTGATCGCGCGCGGCTTTGCCGAAATGCTGCGGTTCGGGCTGGCGCGCGGTGCCCGGGCCGAGACGCTGTCGGGGCTGTGCGGGCTGGGCGATCTGGTGCTGACCTGTTCATCCACCGCAAGCCGCAATTTCGCGCTGGGCAAGGCGCTGGGCGAGGGGATGAGCGCAGATGAGGCGCTTTCAGGCAAAAACAGCGTGGCCGAAGGCGCCGCTACCGCGCCGATCCTGGCCGAGCTTGCGCGGGCTTGCGGGATCGCCATGCCGATTGTCGATGGGGTCTGCCGCTTGCTCTCGGGCGTGCAACCGGCCCATTTGGTGGTAGCTGATCTGTTGTCCCGTCCGCTCACCGCCGAACAGGGGACGGTTGCATGACGGCCAAAGCGGAACAGGCTGCGCAGGCCGATATTGCCGCGCTGGCCAAGGGCGGGCGCACCAATTTCATCGGCTTTCTGCTGCGGCTGGCGGCGCGGCTGCCGTTCCTGCTGATCGCCGGGCGGCTGTATGGCGCGGATGCGCTGGGCCGTTTTGCCTATGCGCTGGTGATTATCGAGCTGGGCGGGCAGCTGTGCACGCTGGGCCAAAAGCGTGGGCTGGCGATGCGCCTGTCCGAGGATGAGCGCCATCCCGCCTCGATCGTCGCTGATGGCATGTTGCTGACCTTTGGCATCGCGGTGGTGGCGTCGGTTACGCTCTATCTGTTCCCCGCGCCGATGTTTCCCGGCGGGCATTATACCCAGATTGACCGGTTGCTGCCCTTCCTGCTGATCCCGGCAACCCAGACCGATATCGCGCTGGCGGCGCTGGCCTATCGCTATGATGTGAAAACCTCGGTCCGCTCACGCGCGGTGGTAGAGCCGTGGACGCTGTCGATCTTTGCCGGATTGTTCTATTTTATCGCGCCGGAAAGCGGGATAGCGCTGGCCTATATCATCTCGATGTTTGCGGCAGGGGTGGTGGCGCTGGTCCCGCTGTATAAAAGCTATGGCCTGCCGCAGGATTGGCATCCCCATCCGCTGCGGCTGGTGCGACTGGCCATGACCAGCCTGCCGCTGGCGGCGGCCGATGCGGTGGAATGGGGCACGCGCAAGCTGGATATTGCGATCCTGGGTCTGTTTGCTACGCCGAGCGCGGTCGGGGTTTACTATGTCGCGCAGCAGGTCGCCTCGCTGCCGCAGAAGCTCAAAACCAGTTTTGAACCGATCCTGGGCCCGGTGATCACCCGCAATTTGAAAGAGCGCAATTATCCGGTGATCGCCCAGCAGGTCTGCCAGGTCGGCTTCTGGATTGTCGCCGCGCAGGCCGGAATCGCATTGGCACTGGGGATCCCGGGCGAAGGGGTGATGGGGCTGGTCGGCAAGGAATTTGTCGGCGGGACCGGTGCGCTGGCGTTCCTGCTCGCCGCCGAAGTGGTCGCCGCAACCGCAGTGGTGAGCGAGGCCGCGCTGATTTACGTCAAGCGACTGGAAAACCTGTCCGTCTCGCTTGGCACGATCGCGCTGCAAGGGGTGATGACGGTGGGCGGGATCATGCTGGTCGATCAGCTGGGACTGGGCCAGCTGTACCGCGCAGCAGCGGCGGCGGCGGCGCTGATGCTGTCGCTGGCGCTCTCATCGCTGCTCAAGGCGCGGATGCTGGGGCGGTTCTTGAACGAGCCGATTAACAACTGGCGCTGGCCGCTGGTCTGGGCGGCGGCACCGGCAGTGCTGGTCGGCTGGTTTTCCACGCAGTTCCTGCCCGAATGGGCCGAGCTGGCGCTGGGTATCCCGGCGATCCTGGGGGTTTATGGCTGGGTGATCTGGCACAAGGGCTTTGGCCCGGAAGACCGGGTGCTGTTTCGCAAGAACGTCGGCGCGTAACACTTCATCCCACCCACAGGGCATTCAGTCGTCGTTCAGTGCGGCAAGGGCCTGTTCAACCCAAGGGAACCACGGTTGGAAGGGACATTCATGCGGCCAGGATCATTACGCGCGCGCGCCATCAGCGCCACTTGCCTGCTGGCAATCGTTGCTGGTTGCGCGACCAGTCGCAGCAGCGGCAGCGACGATGAGGTCATCGTTACCGCGACCAAGTCCACAGGGCAGGATGCGCATGGCTATCCGCCGCCACCGCCTCCGCCCCCGCCGGTATATAACAGCATGCCAGCGACATCCTCGGCCAATGTCATGGCGCGCGATCAGCGCGGCGGCGCATGGGTGCGCCCGGTGATGGTCCCGAGCGATCCGGGCCGTGAGCGCTATGATGGCAAGGAGGTCAGCCCGGTTCATCAGGTGCAGGCAGAGCCGGTTTCCACCTTCTCGGTTGATGTCGATACGGGGGCCTATGCCAATATGCGGCGCTTCGTTTCCGCCGGATCGCTCCCCCCCAGGGATGCGATGCGGACCGAGGAGCTGATCAACTATTTCCGTTATGATTATCCCGCGCCACAAGCCCGCAGCGCACCGTTCAGCGTAACCACCGATGTTGCGGCGACCCCGTGGAACCCGCAAACGCGGCTGCTGCGGATCGGCCTCAAAGGGTATGATCTGCCCCGCGCTGCCCGTCCGCCAGCGAATTTGGTGTTTCTGGTCGATGTCTCAGGCTCGATGGGATCGGCTGACAAGCTGCCGCTGGTCAAGACCGCGCTGGCCGGTCTGGCGGGGGAGCTTGGCCCGCGCGACAGGGTTTCGATCGTGGTTTACGCAGGAGCTGCCGGGCTGGTGCTGGAGCCGACCAATGATGAACGCAAGATCCGCGCCGCGCTGGATCAGCTGTCAGCAGGCGGTTCGACTGCGGGCGGGGCGGGCCTGCAGCTCGCCTACCGGATCGCGCGTGACACTATGATCGATGGCGGGGTCAACCGCATTCTGCTGGCCACCGACGGCGATTTCAACGTCGGCGTCAGCGATACCAAGGCGCTGCTCGCCATGGTCGAGCATGAACGCGACAGCGGGATTACACTAACCACACTGGGCTTTGGCGAGGGCAATTACAACGAGGCGATGATGGAGCAGGTGGCCGATCACGGCAACGGCAACTACGCCTATATCGACAGCGCGCTGGAAGCCAAAAAGGTGCTGGGTGAGCAGATGAACTCAACCCTGTTCACCATCGCCAAAGACGTGAAAATCCAGGTGGAATTCAATCCTGCGCAGGTCAGCCAATACCGCCTGCTCGGCTATGAAAACCGGGCCCTGCGCGAAGAAGATTTCAACAATGACAAGGTTGATGCAGGGGATATCGGTGCGGGCCATCAAGTGACTGCGATCTACGAGATCGTGCCGGTGGGCGCCAAAGCCTGGACCGATCCGCACCGCTATGAAGCCAATATGGCCCAGCCGCCTGCAATGGGCGGCGAACTCGCCTTTGTGAAACTGCGCTATAAATTGCCCAACGGGGCAGCGTCCAAGCTGATCGAGCAGCCGGTCCCGGTCAGCCTGATGTACCGCCGCATCGCGCCCAGCGCCGATTTCAATTTCGCGGTGGCCGTTGCTGCCTTTGGTCAGAAGTTGCGCGGTGATCCGCTGCTGAACGGATTTACCAACGCGCAGATCATCACGCTGGCGGGCCAGCAGAATGATTTCTGGCGGCAGGAATTTATCCGGCTGGTCGGCGTAGCGGGTTCGATCGAGACCAGATAACTTTCCGGCGCTCAGGCGTTGAGAGTGGGGCCAAGCCCGGCTATCGGGGCAGGGTGAAACCCTATTCAATCACCCTTGTCGTGGCGGGCGCGCTGGTCACTGCGATCCTCGCTGCTGCCAGCACTGCCGCGCATGGCCCGCAGCTGATCGCCGGGTTGGAACACCGCGCGGCGAGGGCGCTGGCCGGGACCGGCGTGCGCGCCGTGTTTCGCGATTCCCGCGGCTGGCTGACCCGCCATCCGCTGCTGATCGGCGGCGCGGGACTGACTGATCCGGCGCGAACCCGCGCGGCTACCGCGCTGGCGGCATTGCCCGGGGTTGGCGGGGTGCATTGGCAAGTCACCCGCGCGCGCACAGCGCTGGCCAGCGAAGCGGGTGAGCCTGCCTCACTCCACTGCCAGCAAGACGTTGAAGGCATTTTGAAAGCCCGCACGATCCGCTTTGACGAAGCCAGCGCAGGCATCGATCCGGCCAGTAACGAAGTGCTGGACGAGGTGGCAACCGCGCTCAGCCCGTGCGTGGGCAGCATCATCGCGCTTACCGGGCATACCGATGCAGGCGGTGATCCGCGCGGCAATGTGGCGCTTTCGCTCGCCCGGGCAGAGGCGGTCCGCGCGGCGCTGGTCCGGCGCGGGATCCCCGCCGATGGGCTGCGCGCGCAAGGACTTGGGGCCGAGCGCCCGGTCGATGGACTCGATCCAGCGGATGCAGCCAATCGCCGGATCGAATTTTCGGTCATCGCCTCGGTGCCATTGCGCCCGACGCCGGTTGATACGCCGGGACCGGGTTAGGGATTATTGCTATGCCGCTGTGGCTTGAAATTACGACGCTGATGCTGCTGACCTATGCGCTCGGCTTTGCGATTGGCTGGGCAATATGGAGGCAACGATCATGATGGATATGGTTCAGACAAACTGGCTGGCCTTTGCGCTGGCGCTGATTATCGGCCTGCTGGTTGCCTGGTGGCTGTTCGGCCGGGCCTCCACCGCACCGGCACGCGATTACAAGCCCGATGTGCTGGATGAAGGCGCAGCTCCCGCGCCGCGCAATCAGGCGCTGATCGATGCTCCGCCCGCTGCTGCGATCATCACCCCGCCGCCAGTGTCGGGCGCGATGGGCGGAATTGGCGAGTTGATCGCGGTGGGCGCGCAGGATGTGGTCGAGGAAGCCGCCGCACCCGCCCCAACTGGCGACGATCTCGCCCAGATCAAAGGCGTCGGGCCCAAGCTGGTCGCACTGCTCGGCGCGCTGGGTATCACCCGCTTCGCCCAGATCGCGGC
>JAYVKX010000436.1:0-3417 GCA_043768005.1 Novosphingobium sp.
GATCCTGTGGGCCAACCTCCTGCTGGCCGCAACGCTCGGGCTGCCGCTCGCCTTCGAGCCGCCCGAACCGGGGGTGATGTCCCGAACGCCGCGCCCGGCTGGCGCGGCGCTGCTGTCGGCGGCGCTGGTGGGGCGGATTTGCCTGATTTCAGTGCTGCTCGCAGGCACGCTGCTTGGGGTCTTCTTTTACGCGATCGACAAGGGCGAGGATCTGGCCACGGCGCGCACGATGGTGGTGGGTGCGGTAATGGTCAGCGGCATTGTCCACCTGTTCACTGTCCGCTTTACCCACATGACGTCGCTGACCTGGCGCGGTGCGCTCGGCACTCCGGCGGTCCTCGCGGCTGTCGCGGCGGTCGTGGCAGCGCAGCTATTATTTACCTACGCGCCGTTCATGAACGCGCTGTTCGACAGTCGCCCGCTCACCCTTCACCACTGGTTTGTGCTGGTCGTTATCGGAGTGGTCATCTTCATAGTTATGGAAGGCGAGAAGCTGCTGACCCGGCAGATTGCCTTGCGCGCGCCTCCGCCAAGCCAAAGGACCGATCAATGCCATACATGAAAGCCGCCATCTTCGTCGAACCGGGCAGGATCGTTCTCGATCAGAAGCCGATCCCCGATGTCGGCGTCACAGATGCCCTGATCCGCATCACCACCACCACGATCTGCGGGACCGATGTGCATATCCTGAAAGGCGAATATCCGGTCGCCAAGGGCCTGACCATCGGCCATGAGCCGGTCGGCGTGATCGAGAAGCTGGGTTCCGCGGTCACCGGTTACGAAGAAGGCCAGCGCGTTATTGCCGGGGCTATCACTCCCAGCGGGCACAGCTACGCATCGCTGTGCGGATGCCATTCGCAAGATGGCCCCGGGACCCGCCACGGGTTCAAGGCGATGGGGGGATGGCGCTTTGGCAACACGATCGATGGCTGCCAGGCCGAGTATGTCCTGGTGCCCGATGCCATCGCCAATCTCAGCCCGGTGCCGGATCACCTGTCCGACGAGCAGGTGCTGATGTGCCCCGATATCATGTCGACCGGCTTTGCCGGGGCCGAACGCGGGCAAGTGCGGATCGGCGACATCGTCGCGGTGTTCGCGCTCGGGCCGATCGGGCTATGCGCAGTGGCGGGGGCGAAGCTGATGGGGGCGACCACGATCATCGGCGTCGATACCGTGCCCGCGCGGATGGACGCGGCCAGAAGGCTTGGTGCCGATCATGTAATTGATTTCGCCACGATGGATCCGGTCGCCGAAATCCTGCGGCTAACCGACGGCCGCGGGGTCGATGTCGCAGTCGAGGCGCTAGGCAAGCAGGGCACCTTTCAGTCCGCGCTGCGAGTGCTGCGACCCGGCGGAACACTGTCGAGCCTCGGCGTCTATTCGGGCGACCTCGTCATTCCCGCCGACGCGTTTTCGGCGGGCCTGGGGGACAACCGGATTGTCACCTCGCTTTGCCCGGGCGGCAAGGAGCGGATGCGGCGGCTGATGGCGGTGATCGATTCCGGTCGCGTCGATCTGAGCGCGATGGTCACGCACCGCTTCAAGCTCGACCAGATTGAAGATGCCTATGAACTGTTTGCCAACCAACGCGACGGCGTGCTCAAGATCGCGATAACGCCTTGAGCCTGCCAGCATGGTTCGCGGCGGAATACGCCGCCAAGCGCGTCACTGCGGAAGCCGCCCTCGCCGGGATTCGATCAGGCTCGCATGTCGCGATGGGGATGGCGGTGGCGGAGCCGCCGGCGCTGCTCTCCGCGCTGGCGGCACGGGTTGAGGCGCACTCGCTGAATGATCTCAAGCTCTGGTATTTCCATTCGATGGCCCACGCCGCCGGGACGGTGCTGCGCTATGAATTGCTCGACCAGATCAGGCCGCACTGCATGTTCCTGAGCAAGGTGGAGCGGGCACTGATCCGCCGCGGCGACGCCGAGGGCGGTCAGCCGGTCGAGTTCGTGCCGACGGGCTTCAGCGATTCGTCCCGGCTGCTGACCGAGCAGGTACCCGTCGATACGTTCATCACCACGGTCTCCCCGATGGATCGGCACGGGTGGTTCACCTTCGGAACGAGCAACGATTACGGCACCAGCGTTGCGCGCAGTGCAAAGCGCCTGGTGGTGGAGGTCAACGCCAACATGCCCCGGGTGTTCGGGGATTCGCTGCTCCACATTTCCGAGGTGGATGCCCTTGTCGAGAACCACGTGCCGCTGGCCGAGCAGCCCGAGGCGGAGATCAACGCCCAGGACAGGGTGATCGCGGCCACGATCGCCGCGATGATCGGGGACGGATCGTGTCTCCAGATGGGGATCGGGAGCCTGCCCAATGCGGTCTGCGCGATGCTGGAAGGCCGCAAGGACCTTGGCATCCATACTGAGCTCATGACGCCCGCCCTGGCGCGGCTCATCGTCTGCGGGGCGGTTACCAACCGACGCAAAGTGACCTACCCCGGACGCAGCGTATTTACCTTTGCGATGGGCGACCGTGCGTTTTACGAATTTCTCGATAACAACCCCTCGATGCACAGCGCACCGGTCCAGATCGTCAACGATCCGCGCCATATCGCGAAGAATGACAAAGTCGTTTCGGTCAACGCCACGCTCCAGGTCGATCTGAGCGGTGCCTGCAATTCAGAACATCTCTTAGGGCGCCAGTACAGCGGTTCGGGGGGACAGCTCGACTTCGTCCGCGGGGCCTCCGCCTCGCGCGGCGGCAAATCGATCATAGCCTGCCGCTCGACGGCCAGGGATGGCAAAGTGTCGCGGATCGTGACCGCTCTCGATGGCCCCGTCACGACACCGCGCAACGACATCCATTTCATCGTGACCGAATACGGTTCCGTCGATCTCAGGGGGAAATCGCTTCGCCAGCGCAAGGAAGCTCTGATTTCCATAGCCCATCCGAGCTTCCGCTCGGCGCTATCAGTCGATGTTTGAGCACGCAGACTTCAGTCATCGCAACGCAGGATGTCCGCTCCAGCTGACAAAACAACCGCTCCCGGAGCTACATTGGCTTGTTGAAAAGAGCCATTCGTTAAGCTTGCACGAATGAATTGCAGATTCGGTCCTCTAGAATCGACCAGATCAGGCCTTAAGCCCTGCACTTGGCTGGAACAGCTCGGCCCGAACTGTGTTAAAGTGCCTGACAGATGAAGATAGCTTCCCGCCGGATCATTCTTGTGGCGCTGGCCGCAGCTGCTTTGGCAATCGCCGGGTACTGGTTATTTGCGCCGCGCGACAAGGCGGTTGCAACGATAGTCGTCAAAAGAGCTTCGGCAGACCGGATCTTGGCCGTCAACGGCCGGATCAGGCCGCGGCTACAGATCGATATCCGCCCTACGATTGGCGGAGCGCTGGTTGCTCTGCCGTTCGACGTCGGAGACCGGGTGGAAGCCGGGCAGATCCTTGCCAGAATCGACGATGC
>JAYVKX010000437.1:0-3198 GCA_043768005.1 Novosphingobium sp.
CACCCGATCCAGCTGACATCCGCGCCTGGCAGCGCCTGGGCGCGGCGCTTACCACCTCGGGCCGGCTGGAGGCGCATGATCCGGCGCGGCTGGCGGCGATCGGGGTGGGTCATGTCATCAATCTGGCGCTGGACGATCATCCCGAGGCTTTGGCGGATGAGGCGGGCAGACTGGCCGCGCATGGCATCGCATATACTCATATCCCGGTGCCGTTCGGTGCCCCGCAGGACACGCATTTCGCGGCATTTTGTGCAGCTTTGGAAGGGGCGACCGCCCCGGTTCATGTTCATTGCATCATGAACTGGCGGGTCTCGGCGTTTTTCTATCGCTATCATCTGGCCTGCGGGATGGGTGAAGCAGAAGCGCGGGCGCTGATGGCGCAGCAGTGGCTGCCCGATCAATCGGATAATCCAGCAGCGGCAGTCTGGGCTGCCTTCATCGCGCCGGATGATTAAGCTAAATCGATAACGCTTTAGCGCCGGGCGAGCGCGGCTTCGCTTTGCGCCATCAGCTGCGCGATGATCTCGGCCACCGGCTCTTCCATGGCGACCATGCCGACCGATTGCCCGGCCATGACCGAGCCGCTTTCCACATCGCCATCGATCACCGCACGGCGCAGGGCTCCCGCCCAGAAATGTTCGATCTGAAGCTGCGCCTCGCGCATATCGACTGTGCCTGCATCCAGCAGCTTGGCCACTTCGATCTGCTTTGCGGTAAACTCTTCAGTGCCTTTGTTTTTAAGCGCGCGGACCGGGATTACTGGCAGGCGCGGATCAACTTGGACGCTGGTAATTGCATCGCGGGCATTGGCGCGGAAAAAAGCCTTCTTGAAATCCGGATGGGCAATCGATTCGATGGCGCAGGCAAATCTGGTGCCCAGCTGCACCCCCGCCGCGCCCATTTCAAGGTATCCGGCCATCGCCTCGCCCCGGCCGATCCCGCCCGCCACGAACACCAGCGCTTCATCGGCCAGCGCGGGGAGGATTTCCTGCGCCAGCACGCTGGTGGAAACCGGGCCGATATGGCCGCCCGCCTCCATCCCCTCGATCACGATGGCGTCTGCGCCGGAACGGATCAGCTTTTTCGCCAGCGCCAGCGTGGGGGCAAAACAGATCACTTTCGCGCCCGATACTTTGATCGCCTCGATACTGCCCTTCGGCGGGATTCCGCCGGCCAGCACAACATGTCTGACCCAGTGGGCAGTGCACACCGCGATCAGATCGAACAGCTGGGGGTGCATGGTGATCAAGTTCACGCCAAATGGCGCCACCGTCAGCCCCTTGGTCGCGGTGATCTCTCCATCGAGCAGCGCAGGCGTCATCGCCCCGCAGGCAATTACCCCGAATCCGCCCGCATTGCTGATCGCGGAGACCAGATTGCGCTCAGAAACCCACGACATCGCGCCGCACAGAATGGCGCAGTCACTGCCGAGAAATTCGGCGCCGCGCTGCATCAGGGCGGAAGTCAATGGATGAGCGGTCAAACGGAAATCCCCCTGCGATCTGCGATCTGGCTCCGCGCCTTAGGCGGGGGAGCTGGACGGAGCAAGATGCGGCAGTGTGTCGGCTGCGAACAGGTGTATTATCCTGCCAGGCTCACGAGTCTCAGCGAATTACCAAGGCGGAGACTTTTGATCGTAAAATACGATTAGAGTGATAACTTTAATCGTATTCATGAATTGAAGTTGCCGCGATATGCTGCTGTCTATTACTGATCGGGACGAAAAATCATGAACGCTGAGAGCAAATGTCCAATGGGGAACCGGGTTAGCCGGACCGCAATGGTTGCGCAGATGTCGAACCAGCTGTGGTGGCCGAACCGGCTGGACCTGACCATCCTGCATCTGAACTCGCCGCTGACCAACCCCATGGGTGCAGCGTATAATTATGCCGATGCGTTTAAGGGGCTCGACCTCGCTGCAGTAAAGCAGGACATCGTCGCGCTGATGACCACTTCGCAAGAGTGGTGGCCGGCAGATTATGGCCATTACGGCCCGTTGTTCATCCGCATGGCGTGGCACAGCGCAGGCACCTATCGCATCCAGGATGGTCGCGGTGGTGCCGGCTCTGGCACCCAGCGGTTTGCCCCGCTCAACAGCTGGCCCGACAACGGCAACCTCGATAAGGCACGCACGCTCCTCTGGCCGATCAAGCAGAAGTATGGCCGCAAGCTCAGCTGGGCCGATCTGATGATCCTCGCCGGGAACTGCGCGCTTGAATCGATGGGTTTGCCAACCGCCGGCTTTGGCGGCGGCCGCGCGGATGTGTGGGAACCCGAAGAGGATATCTACTGGGGGCCTGAAGCGGAATGGCTGGGCGATGAGCGCTACAGCGGTGACCGCGAACTCGAAGACCCGCTCGGCGCGGTGCAGATGGGGCTGATCTACGTCAATCCTCAGGGTCCGAACGGCAATCCTGATCCGCTCGCCTCAGCCCGTGACATCCGCGAGACGTTCGCCCGCATGGCGATGAACGATGAGGAGACCGTCGCGCTGACAGCGGGTGGTCACACTTTTGGCAAGGCGCATGGCGCCGCCCCCGAAGCGCATTGCGGCCCCGCCCCCGAAGGTGCGCCGATCGAGGCACAGGGCATGGGCTGGCTCTCAACCCATGGCAGCGGCAAGGGCGACGATACCATCACCAGCGGGATCGAAGGCCCGTGGACCGCCAACCCGGTCCAGTGGGACAATGGCTATTTTGACGTCCTGTACGGCTATGAGTGGGAACTGACCAAGAGCCCGGCGGGCGCGCATCAGTGGACGCCGACTGCGGCATCCAATGCGGTGCGTGCGCCGGCCGCGCATGATCCTGCGCAGACCGTGCCCTTGATGATGACCACCGCCGATATGGCGATGCGGATGGACCCGGCCTATGATGCGATTTCGCGGCATTATCACGCCAATCCGGATGTCTTCGCCAAGGCTTTTGCCGAGGCCTGGTTCAAGCTGACCCATCGCGATATGGGCCCTTATGCGCGCTACCTCGGTGCGGAAGTTC
This sequence comes from Novosphingobium sp., assembly GCA_043768005.1. Classification (GTDB taxonomy): domain Bacteria; phylum Pseudomonadota; class Alphaproteobacteria; order Sphingomonadales; family Sphingomonadaceae; genus Novosphingobium. The sequence continues at coordinate 2,997 of JAYVKX010000437.1, forward strand.
CGGCGAGCACGCGCATCTGGCAGGATCCGGTGCCGGCAGTCGATCACCCGCTGATCGATACCGCAGAAATTGCCGCGCTCAAGGCCCAGATCCTGGCCTCGGGCCTGTCAGTCTCGCGGCTGGTTGCCACCGCCTGGGCTTCAGCCTCAACCTTCCGGGGCTCGGACAAGCGCGGCGGTGCCAACGGCGCGCGTCTCCGCCT
>JAYVKX010000438.1:0-3799 GCA_043768005.1 Novosphingobium sp.
AGGCCGGAGTGCACCGCATCTTGTTCGAAAGGGAGCAAATGGCCCTGCCAGGGGCAAACCAATTGTGAGCTGAATTGATGAAGCCCATTCACACAGCAAAAAATCGAAGAACTTGAATCAGGTAAGCTGGGCATCGCTTTCGGCGACTCTGGCTAGGAGCCATCGTTCAAAACGGTCATGGACCGTAACGAGTTTCCGACCTTTCTTGGTGGCAAGCCAATAGTGGTAGTCGGTTGGTATCGGGGTTTCGCCAAGGACAACGACCGTTCCGTTCTCGACATAGCTGGCCGCCACCCAGGTCGGTGCCAACGTCACTCCGATACCGTGCTCTGCGGCTGAGCAGGCGCTCAAAATCGAATCGAAGGTAACCGTCTTTGCTGCCGGGTGGAGGGTATAACCCAAGTGGTGCGCTGCAACCGACCATGGCAGCAAACTGTTGGAGGTTTCAAGCAACGGGCCGAACAACATGTTGTCCCGGAATGCCGCTGACGCATGTTTCTTTGAAACGATCGGACAGACGGTTAGCGACTGGATTTTCTGGCATTCCCAATCATCGCTCGGCTGATGGCCAATGCCGATCAAGATGTCGTAGTCCTGGCGCATCCCCCCCTCGCCATAGGCGACATTGGTGGAATCGACTTGAAAGTGAGGGAACTTGAGCTTGAAGTCGTCGAAATTTGAAAGAATGAATCGTTCGGCAAATGCTGCCATGCAGCAAACCTTGACCCGTTTTCCATCCGACGCGGTCGTAGCGGCGCGCCATGCGGAGTAGATTGAAGACTGTGCCGCCGCGATCGCATCCGAAATTTGGATGGCTTGCTTGGTCGGTCGGATCCCTTGCCCTTCTCGCTCGAACAGGTGCTTTCCGAAATGCTCCTCGACCTGCCTTACACGGTGGCTGATCGCTGACGCGGTGACACAAAGCTCTTCGGCAGCACGTTTGAAGCTCCTCAGACGGGTCACAACCTCGATGGTTTGCAGCAATGCCAATGATGGCATTTCGCTCACGCTACGGTTCGATTTATGTTGCCTTGAACCAAAGTCACTCTTCTCCTGTGCCCGCTTTCTCGCGAGTATCCGATCGTCCGGATTTGCCGACTTTCGTATCGTCCAAACGCAACGCATTTGCAAGGTCAGATGAACATGGTTCATCAATACCGCCTGTTACTCGCTTGAAGCGTTCCACAGATTGCGCTCCAATTTCTGGCATGCTCGGCCGCTAGGCTCCGTGGGTTTGCGACCGTTACGGGCGGCGCGATAGCCGAGCCGTTTTGCTGGATTCGTGAATCGCCGGGTCTCAGCTGGGAAACTTGGAGGGGCTTGGAGCAATGCCTGGTGTACTTGACGGTCTGAAAGTGGTCGATCTGACCCGGGTGCTGGCGGGCCCCTGGTGTACCCAGCTGCTCGCCGACTACGGAGCCGAAGTGCTCAAGGTCGAAAGTCCGAATGGCGGGGACGATGCCCGCAAGATTCCCCCCTTCTTCACCGATGACACATCGCCGGACAGCCAAAAGAAGCAACCCGTTTCGGCTTTTTTCGCTTGCTGTAATCGCGGTAAGACGTCGCTGACTGTCGACATTCGCTCGCCGGAAGGTCAGCAGGAAATTCGCGACCTCGCCGTGAAAAGCGACATTTTTGTCGAAAACTTCAAGGTCGGCAATCTCGCCAAATATGGCCTCGATTACGCGAGTCTTTCGGCTCTGAATCCTGCACTCATCTATTGCTCCATCACCGGATACGGCCAGACCGGCCCGATGGCCGCTTACCCCGGCTATGACCTGCTTTTCCAGGGCATGTCAGGGGCCATGAGCACCTGTGGCTTACCCGACAGCCAGCCTGGCGGCGGACCGATGCGAACGATCGTGCCGCACACCGACCTGATGTCGGGCATGTACGCCTGCAACGCCATTCTGGCAGCCGTGATGCACCGCCAGCAGACCGGCGAGGGCCAGTATATCGACGTTGCCTTGCTTGACGTCGCGATCGCGGCGAACGCCTATGTTGGAAGCGGCTATCTCGCCTCGGACAAGTCGCCGCAGCGGATCGGCAACTCCGGCGTCGCTGCTTCGCCCTCGGGGGTTTATCGCTGCAAGGACGGTTGGGTGATCGTTCAATGCAACGACGGCCACTGGCCAATCTTCTGCGAAAAGCTTGGCAGACGGGACTGGCTGGATGATCCCCGTTTTGCCGCGCTGCATAGCCGCATTCAACACGCTGCCGTGATCGATGATTTGATCGCCGAAGTAACCAAAGACTTTGCCAAGGCGGACTTCGTCGCCCTGATCGCCCCTGCGGGTGTGCCCTGCGTTCCGGTCAACACGATTGGCGAAGCCTTTGCCGAGCCGCAGGTGATCCATCGCGAAATGGTCGGCGAAATGACGCTGGAGGATGGCCGGAGCATCTCACTCGTCCGCAACCCCGTGCGATTTTCGACGATGCCGCTGCGGCAAGCCGGGCCGCCGCTGTTTGAAAGGCCCCCGCAATGACCGCTATCCTAACGTCAGTCGATGGGCCAATCTTTGTTGTCACACTCAACCGCCCCGCACAGCGCAATGCCTGGAATCAGGCCATGGTCGATGGCCTGGAGCAGGCCTGGATCGACTTCGAAGCATCCGACGCGCTGGTTTGTGTCGTCAGGGCAGAAGGGCCAAGCTTTTCCGCCGGACTCGATTTTCGTGATCCGCCCAAGTCGGACGACGGCGCGCTGCCCAACCTCGCCGTACCGTGCAACAAGCCCATCATCGTCGCAACCGAGGGTGCGTGTCTTGGCATGGCCTGCTCGTTCGTACTGATGTGCGACATGGTGGTATCGGGAGAGGGGGCATTCTTTGCCTATCTCGAAGCCAAGATGGGTCTCTACGGCGGACTTATGGCCGGTTTTGCCGGCCGGTTCCTTTATCGCCCAGGACTGCAATGGATGATGACCGGCGAGCGGATGGCCGCCCAACGGGCTTATGAGATCGGCATGATCAACGAAGTCGTTCCTGATGGAACGGCCTTCGATCGGGCCATGACAATCGCCCGGCAGATTGCCGAAAACGCCCCGCTGGTCATCCAGTCGATGAAGTCAGTGGCAATGAAAACGCTGCCGATGGGACCGGCGGAAACCTTCTATCGCGACCTTCGCATGCTCGATGCGATCAAGACGAGCGAGGATTTTGCGGAGGGTGTTGCTGCGCTTCGTGAGGGGCGCAAGGCCAAATTCAAGGGTCGCTAGGCCCATAACATTTTTTGAAGGATTACTCCTATGTCGACATTGCCTGCCGTGCTGCAAAACTTTCCGCTTCCGGTGATCGGTGCGCCCTTGTTCATCATCAGCAATCCCAGCCTGGTGATTGAGCAGTGCAAGGCAGGCGTGATTGGGACCATGCCGTCGCTCAATGCGCGTCCGGTATCGATGCTCGATGAGTGGCTGCATGAAATTACCGAAACACTTGCCGCCTATGACAAGGCAAACCCGGACAGGCCTTCAGCTCCCTTTGGCATCAATCTTATCGTCCACAAGACGTCCGAGCGGCTCGAAGAAGATCTTGCCCTGGTGGTCAAGCACAAGGTGCCGGTCATCATCACCTCGCTCGGCGCGATGCCCGAGGTCAACGACGCCATCCATTCCTATGGCGGGATCACGCTACATGATGTGATCAACAATCGTCACGCCCGCAAGGCGATCGAGAAGGGTGCCGACGGACTGATCGCGGTCGCCGCTGGTGCGGGCGGACACGCCGGCACGAAAAACCCGATTCCTTTCATCCAGGAACTGCGTGAGTGGTTTGACGGCCCGCTGGCGCTCAGCGGATCG
>JAYVKX010000439.1:0-2198 GCA_043768005.1 Novosphingobium sp.
CAGTGACAGTTTACGGCGATTATGATGTTGATGGTGCAACCAGTGCGGCGCTACTGATCCGGCTGTTGGAGATGCTGGGGCATAAAGCGCGCTATTATATTCCGGATCGGCTGCTGGAAGGCTATGGCCCTTCGGGCGAAGCATTGGTGCGGCTTGCCGAGGAAGGCAGCAGCCTGATCGTGACCGTCGATTGCGGGGCCATGGCGCATGAGGCGCTGGCGATGGCCCACGCCGCAGGCGTCGATGTGATCGTGGTCGATCATCACAAATGCTCAAGTGACCTTCCCCAGACGGTGGCGCTGGTCAACCCCAACCGGCTTGATGAAAGCGATATTGGCGCAGCGCATGGCCATCTGGCCGCCGTGGGGGTGGCCTTTCTGCTGGCCATTGCCACGGTGCGCTGCCTGCGCCTGCGCGGGTTTTTCGAGGGCAAGGCAGAGCCTGACCTGATGTCGCTGCTCGATCTGGTGGCACTCGGCACGGTCGCCGATGTTGCGGCCTTGCACGGCCTCAACCGGGCGCTGGTGGCGCAGGGGCTGAAGGTGATGGCCCGGCGCGAAAATATTGGCATGGCGGCGCTGATCGATGCCAGCCGGCTTAGCCGCGCGCCGACCTGCAGCGATCTTGGCTTTGCGCTGGGGCCACGGATCAACGCTGGTGGCCGCGTGGGCGAGGCAACGCTGGGCGTGCGGCTGCTGACCACCACCGACCCCGATGAAGCGCGGGACATGGCGGCCAAGCTCTCTACCCTCAATGAAGAGCGCCGCGCGATCGAGGCGGAAGTGCAGGAAGCCGCCGAGGCGCAGCTGGACCGCCAGCACAACCGCGCGGTGGTAGTGGTGGCCGGGCAAGGCTGGCACCCCGGCGTGATCGGAATTGTCGCCGGGCGGATCAAGGAAAAGACTGGCAAGCCCACGCTGGTGATTGCGCTGGATGCCGATCCTGATGGCAATGGCAAAGGCTCTGGCCGGTCAATCGCCGGGGTCGATCTGGGTGCCGCGATCATCGCCGCGCGTGAAAATGGATTGCTAATCGCGGGCGGCGGCCATGCCATGGCAGCGGGACTGACCATTGCACCGGATCAGCTTGACCGGCTGAGCGACTGGCTCGACGCACAGCTGGGCGCGACGATAACCGCCGCGATGGCCAATCAGGCGCTGCTGCTGGATCTTGCTCTGGCCCCGGGCGGGTTGACCCCGGAACTGGTCACCACGCTGGAAAGCGCCGGTCCCTATGGCATGGGCTGGCCCGGTCCACGCATTGCGGTGGGTCCGGTGCGGCTGATCAAGGCGGACATTGTCGGCAACGATCATTTGCGGCTGATCGTGCGCGGCCAGGATGGCGGCAGTTTCAAGGCGATCGCGTTTCGGGCGGCGCAAAGCGAAATGGGCCAAGCCCTGCTCCACGGCGCGCGCGACCGGAAAATCTGGCTGGTGGGGCGCGCAAAGATCGATGATTGGGGCAGCCGCCCGGCGGCCGAACTCCACCTGGATGATGCCGCCTGGGCAGATTGATGGAGCGCGCAATGTTCAGTCATATAACGCTGGGAACCGCCGACTGGCCCCGCTCGCGGCCATTCTGGATCGCGGTGATGGAAGCGCTTGATCACCCGATCCTGTTTGAATTCGATGGCGGGATGGCCTTTGGCTTGCCGACGGGGCCCAAGACATTCATCGGCTCGCCCTATGATGGCAAATTGCCGCAACCGGGTAATGGCGTGCATATTGCCTATCTTGTGGGTAGCCGGGCCAAGGTCGATGTCTTTTATGCCGCCGCACTGGCAAACGGGGGCAGTGACGAAGGCTCACCCGGTTTGCGACCTCATTATCATCCAAACTATTATGGCGCCTATGTTCGTGATCCGGACGGCAACAAATTGCAGGCAGTTTGCCATTCCCCACCGGGCTGAACGGAGAGGATGGGCGGCTTTGTCTTTCCTGGGTTGACCCGCCGCCACCTTGCTCCTAAACGCGCGTCCTTGCCAGCGGCTTCAGCCGGCATGGCCCCATCGTCTAGCGGTTAGGACGCGGCCCTTTCACGGCTGAAACACGGGTTCGATTCCCGTTGGGGTCACCATTACTTGCGCGACAGCAAGCTGGCGATGTAAGGCAGAATTGGCAAATGGCATCGGCCCCTTCGTCTAGCGGTTAGGACGCGGCCCTCTCACGGCTGAAGCACGGGTTCGATTCCCGTAGGGG
>JAYVKX010000440.1:0-2180 GCA_043768005.1 Novosphingobium sp.
ACCGTGTTGCCCACCTGCAGATTCTGGGTTTCCCCAGCAGGCGGAGGAGCGATCGACGGCCCATCATCTTCGATCGCCATGATCGCGCCCAGATCAACCGAGGCGCTGGCACTGTCGCCATCGCCATCGGTGATCGTGCGGATTGCGGAGATGAGGTTGCTGCCCAGCGCCAGCGATTCATCCGAATTGTTCGAATCATTATGCTGCAACTCATGGAACTGGGTAAAGCTGACATCGCCGCTGGCGGCATCAATGTGGATGGTAAACGCCACATTGGTCCCGCTGTAACGCCCCTGAACCGTCTGGGCATCAAGCTGGAACAGCGAGATCGGCACCCCGGGGCCTTCGAACAGGCCCGTGACGGTGGAATTGACGAGCAGCGTGAAGGCGGATGACGAGCCTTCCTGATCCTCGCCATGATCATAGCTGGTGGTGAACAGATCCGCCCCCAGCATCGCGGCATAGCCGATCACCCCGGCAGGTTGCCCCGCTTCGTCAAAGGCGTTGGGATCAAGGACATCGGCCCCGACGCTTTGATCGACCACCAAGGTGACGTCGTTGAGCGCCAGCGTCACCGCCGGCCCATCATCCTCGAACCCGATCCTGCCGCCAAGATCAACCGCCGCCGAACTGCTGTCGGTGTCAGTATCGGCCTGGGTCGCAACCGCAGAAATCAGCCCCGATCCCAGCAGCACCAGATCGTCTGCGGTGACGCTGGGAGTGTGCCGGATCGAATCATACTGCTCAACGGTGACAGCACCGGTGGCGCCGTTGATACTGATCGCGAAAATCGCCTCGCCGCTGCCATCAACCGTGCGGCCCACGATCAGCGTCGAACTTTCCTGATACAGCAAGATGCTGGAGCCATCGGTGGTATCGAGCAGACTGTCAGCACCAGCGCCGGACAGCGCCAGGGTAAAGCTAACCGCTCCGCCGCCATCAGCGCCGGTTTGCGATGCTGCCGCAGTGACCAGACTGGTGCTGGCATAACCAACCAGCTCTGCCGCCGCGGTCAGCGTGGGCACCTTGCCATCATCGTCGCTGGGGGCAGCAAAACCGCCATCACCGGCAGGGGGCGAGCTTGATTCATCGGTGATCGCCCGGTTGGCGGTGAGCGAGATTGCCGCCACCGGCCCATCGTCCTGGAATTCCAGCGCGGGGCCAATGTCGGCAGGGTCGCTATTGGTATCCCCATCGCCATCGGTGACCGTCAGTACAGCGAACAACACGCCGGCATCGATGAACACCGAATCGTCGGGATTGCCGCCAAGCGGGTGTTCAAGCGCCACCTTCTGGTCAAGCTTGACGTCACCTGCTGCGCCATCGATCGTCACGACAAACGCGACCAGTCCGGCGCCATATTGCCCTTCGACAGTCGCGCCGACCTTGACCAGCGTGATCGCCTGATGATCGCTGGTGAACAGCGATGTCACACCGCCGCCGCCAACATCGAGCGAATAGACCGATGACGTGCCGACATTGTCAGCGCCGAAATTCACCGTCTTGTCGAACAGCAGCAGGCCGGTCACCGTCGTATCGCCCGCCAGATTGCTCTCATCGACCATCACCGGCACGCCCGCCTTCAGATCAAGCGTAACGCTTGGCCCATCGTCGCGGAACACCAGCGCTGGCCCAAGATCAGCCGGATCGCTGGCCCCATCCCCGTCACCATCGGTGATCGCCCGCACCGCCAGCAAGACGCCCGCCGCGATCGACAGCGCCTCGTTCGGATCGGTCGTGGGATGTTCGATCGCGACCCGCTGATCGAGCGTGACATCGCCACTGGACCCATCGATCGTCACCACAAAGGCGATCAAGCCTGCGCCAAAGCGCCCCTCCACCGTGGTCGGATTGACCTGGAACAGGGTGATCGCCTGATTGGTGGTGCTGGTGGACAGCCCGGATACGCCGCCGGCCGCAACTTGCAGCGAATAGACCGGGCCAGTCCCCGCGCCATCGGCCCCGAAATTGTCAGTCCAGTTGAACAGCAGAGCACCGTTCACGGTGACATCGGTGGTCAGGCTTGTTTCATCCACCGTCACGGTCTGGCCGGGTTCAAGCGTCAGATCGGTGGCCGGGCCATCATCGGCGAATACCATACGAGTGCCGATATCGGCGCTGGCGCTGGCGCTGTCGCCATCCCCATCGGTCACCGCGCGCACCGCGAGCAGTCTGCCTGC
>JAYVKX010000441.1:0-6913 GCA_043768005.1 Novosphingobium sp.
GCCCGCGATGAGGCCGATCATCAGCGTACCGAAGCGGATGGACTGGTTGAATTCATGCTGACCGATCTGCGCAAAAAGCTGGAACCCGTGGGGCGGCTCGACGCGCTCGACGTCGTGGGCCAGCGAGCGCTGAAGTATTACGCCGGGCAGAAGCCTTCCAGTCTCGATCCCGATTCACTGGGGCGGCGTGCCCGCGCGCTGCATCTGGTGGGCGAGGTGCGCGATTTGCGCGGAGACAGCGAACTGGCGCTCACCGCCTTCCGTCAGGCGGCGGCCACGACGGGAGAATTGCTGGCCCGTGATCCCACCAACCCACAGCGCATTTTTGATCATGCGCAAAGCGTCTATTGGGTCGGCTTCATCGCCTATCAGCGGGGCCATGCGAATGAGGCCGAAGCAGCCTTTCGCAACTATCGGCGCTTTGCCGATCAACTGGCGGCCATCGATCCGAAAAACACCGATTGGCAGCTGGAAGTCTCCTATGCTGAGAGCAATCTGGGCACGCTGTTGTTTAATCAGGGGCGCTATGGCGAGGCGGAACAGGCCTTTACCACCGCGTTGCAAGTCGTCGAAAAAATTGCCCGGAATGCACCCGGCGATATCACCAAGCAGATCGATCTGGCGCAAGCCATTGCATGGGTTGCATTCACGCTTGAGCAGCAAGAGCGGATCGTCCCGGCGCTGGCCTTTTATCGCCGTGAAATTGCTATCTATCAGCAGGTTCTTGCTCAGGATCCGGGTAATGCCACGGCAAAAAGCAGCAGCGCGACCGCCTGGGCCGGGATTGGCAAGCTGCAAACCATGGGCGGGGTAAGCGCGGAGGCTTTATCTGCGTTCCAGACTTCGATCGGGATAAGTCAACAGCTGCGCGCCGCCGAATCCGGCAACAGCCTGTGGCGTCAGTATGAGGTGAAGCGCCGTTATGATTATGGGATCACCGCGCTGCTGTTTGGCGATCGTGAGGAAAGCAGAGGTCAGCTGGCCAGTGCGCGTGTGCTGCTCAATGAATTGGTTGCAAAGGACGCCAAGAACGAAATCTGGAATATCGACCTCAGCGCGCGGCTGAATGAACTGGAGGCAAGGCTGCTTGCAGCGGATCACCACTATGCGGCGGCGCTGCATCGATCACAAGCTTCGAGTGCGCTATTGCTAAAGCGCACTGACATGGCCGATCCGGCAATGCGCGCGTTGCAGGTATCGGCATTGCTGCTTGGCGGTGACATGCAGGCACGGCTGGGGCATTCGGCCGAAGCGCGCATGGCCTGGCAGGCAGCCGATCAGGCCATAAGCGGCGAGGATGACAAATTGCCACCCTCGCTGCTTACCCTGCGTTTTGTCGTACTCAAACGCCTCGGAGACACGAAAAATTCGCGCCGCCTGCGTGCGATGCTCGATCAGCGCAAGTGGCGACATCCGCTTTATCTCAACGAAGTGCGCTAGTTAGGAACCACGATTTTCGGATCGAATGTGACGTAATAATAGGTTCCGGGATGGCCGGGGAGATTGTCGAAACATACCCCCAGGCAATAGACATATTCATTCCCGCCCCGCCGATTGTCATCGATCAGGATTTGCTGGTTCTGGTTGGGTACCCGCGCTGGTGGAACTTGCCGGGTCGACATTCCAGACGGCCATGGGATCACGGTATCGTCGTTCGCGCTTGCCACCAGCCAGCAGAAACCAACTTCCTTGGGATCGCCTGAGGTTTCGCCAGGCTTCGCCCAGCGCGGAGAATAGTTGTTCCCGTCAGTCCCGCGGATCTGGCCGCATATATTAAAATAGATATCGGCCTCAGGGCTCCATCCCGGACCGCTGCCAAGTATTGTAAGATCGATATCGCCATCGGACTGAACGATGGTTCCGGTACTCGGCGGCGCGCTGGCAGCCAATGAATAATTTATGGTCAGATTGCTGGGATACTGGGTTGTGTTTCCAACGCTGTTATCAGGGTTTTGCACCCCCCCAAGGGTCAGATCGACCGTTATGGACCGGACAGCCATCAAATTTCTCCTGCACATCCCCCGCAATCACAACAGCGCCGCGTGCCGATGCAAGGGATGAACCCGGCACCGCGGCCGATATTATGCGGACCCTTTGTTGATGGCCGTAGCCGCCAAATCCTTACTGGCTGTCAAACTGACACGCTGGCGGCCTCTGTATGCGAGGTTCTTTGCCTAAACGAGTGTGAGCGGTTCAGCGAACCAAGTAAAGCGCAATAGCCGCGCGGGCGCGGGCGCGCACAGCTGCCCAGGATGGGTGAGAAGTGCCCCTTGCGGGAATCGAACAGATATGGAACAGACGCGCAGTATGTCACAATCTAAAATTGTCGTCCGGGGCGCCCGCGAACATAACCTCAAAGGCTTTGACGTAGAGCTGCCGCGCGACAGCCTGATTGTCATCACTGGCCTGTCGGGTTCGGGAAAATCGTCGCTCGCGTTTGACACGATTTATGCCGAGGGGCAGCGACGCTATGTCGAATCGCTGTCCGCCTATGCGCGCCAGTTCCTCGAGATGATGCAGAAGCCCGATGTCGAGCATATCGATGGGCTTTCGCCCGCGATCTCGATCGAGCAGAAAACCACCAGCCGCAATCCGCGCTCCACCGTCGCCACGGTGACCGAGATCTATGACTATATGCGGCTGCTATGGGCCCGCGTCGGTGTGCCCTATTCGCCCGCCACGGGCCTGCCGATCACCGCGCAAACGGTCAGCATGATGGTCGACCGGGTGATGCAGCTGCCCGAAGGGACGCGCGCCTATCTGCTGGCGCCTGCCGTGCGCGGCCGCAAGGGCGAATACCGCAAGGAATTGGCCGAATGGCAGAAGGCCGGCTATACCCGCGTCCGCATCGACGGCGAATTTTACCCGATCGAGGAGGCCCCGGCGCTCGACAAGAAATACAAGCATGACATCGAAGTGGTGGTGGACCGGATCGCGGTGCGTGCCAGAAAAGATGGGGTCGAGGGCATCGAGACACGGCTGGCGGACAGCTTTGAACAGGCGCTGAAACTGGCGGATGGGCTGGTCTATCTCGATCTGGCGGACGGCGTTGTTCCTGGCCGTGAGGACGAGGATGCGGGCCCAATTGTTTCCGGCGGGGCGATGAAGGGCGCAGGCCTTCCGCCCAACCGGATCGTGTTCAGCGAGAAATTCGCCTGCCCGGTTTCCGGCTTCACTATCGAGAGCATCGAACCCCGGCTGTTCTCGTTCAATGCGCCGCAGGGGGCTTGCCCGGCCTGCGACGGGCTGGGCGAAAAGCTGCTGTTCGATCCGCAGCTGGTGGTGCCCAACGAAGCGCTGAGCCTCAAGCAAGGCGCGATCATGCCCTGGGCCAAAAGCAATCCGCCATCACCCTATTACATGCAGGTGCTGGCCAGCCTGGCGGCTGAATATGGTTTCAGTCTTGAAACGCCGTGGGCTGGATTGCCCGGCGAAGTACAGCTCATCATCCTGTTCGGTACTGGCGGAAAAGCCGTGCCGCTGACCTTCATCGATGGGAAGAAGTCCTATACTGTTCGCAAGGCGTTTGAGGGCGTGATCGGCAATCTCAACCGGCGGATGCTGCAGACCGAAAGTGCGTGGATGCGCGACGAGCTGGGCAAGTTCCAGACGGCACAGCCGTGCGAGACCTGCGATGGCAAGCGGCTCAAGCCAGAGGCGCTCTCGGTCAAGATCGCGGGTATGGATGTCTCCTCGCGCACGCGGCTGTCAGTGGCGGATGCGCTGGAATGGTTTTCGCATGTAAATGAAGGCTTTACCGCGCAGCAAAACCAGATAGCCAAAGCCATCCTCAAAGAGATCAACGAGCGGCTGGGTTTCCTCAACAATGTTGGGCTGGATTACCTGAACCTCGACCGGACTTCAGGTACGCTGTCCGGCGGAGAATCACAGCGGATTCGCCTTGCCAGCCAGATCGGATCGGGCCTTTCTGGTGTACTCTATGTGCTGGATGAACCCAGCATCGGGCTGCATCAGCGTGACAATGACCGACTGCTAGAAACGCTGAAGCGGCTGCGCGATCTGGGCAATACGGTGATCGTGGTGGAGCATGATGAGGATGCGATCCGCCACGCCGATCACATCGTCGATCTGGGGCCGGGTGCCGGGGTCCATGGCGGGCATATCGTGGCGCAAGGCAGCCTTGCCGATATCCTTGCCGCGCCCGATAGCCTGACCGGGCAATACCTTCTCGGCACCCGGCGGATCGAGGTTCCGGCCAAGCGCCGCAAGGGCAATGGCCACAAGATCACGGTCCACAATGCCCGGGCTAACAATCTGCGCGGCGTCACCGCCAGCATCCCGCTTGGCACGTTCACTTGCATCACCGGGGTTTCGGGCAGTGGCAAATCAAGTTTCACCATTGATACGCTGCACGCTGGCGCGGCGCGGGCGTTGAACGGCGCGCGGGTGATCGCAGGTGCGCATGACAAGATCACGGGGCTGGAGTTCTGTGACAAGGTGATCGAGATCGATCAATCACCCATCGGCCGCACGCCGCGCAGCAATCCGGCGACCTATACTGGTGCCTTCACCCAGATCCGTGATTGGTTTGCAGGCCTGCCCGAAAGCGCCGCGCGCGGGTATAAGCCGGGGCGGTTTTCGTTCAACGTCAAGGGCGGACGCTGCGAGATGTGCCAGGGCGACGGCCTGATCAAGATCGAAATGCACTTCCTGCCCGATGTTTACGTGACCTGTGAGGAATGCGGCGGCAAGCGCTATAACCGCGAAACGCTAGAGGTGAAGTTCAAGGGCCACTCGATCGCCGATGTCCTCGACATGACGATCGAGGATGCGGAAGAGTTTTTCAAGGCGGTCCCCCCGATCCGCGAAAAGATGCATATGCTGAACGAGGTCGGGCTGGGCTATGTCAAGGTTGGCCAGCAGGCCACTACGCTCTCCGGCGGCGAAGCCCAGCGGGTGAAACTGGCCAAGGAGCTGGCCCGAAGGTCAACCGGGCAGACGCTCTATATCCTCGACGAGCCGACCACGGGGCTGCATTTCGAGGATGTCCGCAAACTGCTCGAAGTGCTGCACCGGCTGGTCGAGGGGGGCAACAGTGTGGTGGTGATCGAACACAATCTTGATGTGATCAAAACGGCCGATTGGATCATCGATCTGGGGCCAGAAGGCGGCGTGCGCGGCGGTGAAATCGTGGCAGAAGGCACACCAGAGGCAGTAGCCAAGAATCCGCGCAGCTTCACCGGTGGCTATCTCGGGGCCTTGCTGGCGCGGTAAATCCACGCCCAATCCGGATTGGCCACTTCCATCCCCATTGACCCCGCTCCAGCTTCAGGCATGATCCCCAAAACAATGAGGGGATTTCACTGATGCTCGATACGCTTGCGCCCTTTGTGGGCTTGATCGGTCTGATTGGTTTTGCCGGGCTGTGGGGGATCAAGCAGCCAGCTGACAAGACGCGCAGCGGCGGGGGGATCCGGTTGCTGGGACTGCTGGGCCTGTCGGGTCTGATCGGGTTTTGGGTGCCGGGGGCTGGTGCGATCGGGGCATCGGGCGCGTTGGGGCTGTGGAACCATCAGAACCCCAGGCTCGCCTTGTGGGGCAAGCTTGGTTGGACCGCGCTGCTGGGGCTGCCCTATCTGCTGCGCTGGGCGATTGGCTGAGTTTAATCAAGCTGGATTGGCGAAGCCGCCGTAGCCGCCCTTGAAGAACAGCATCGGCGCGGCATCGCGCAGCACTTCAAGGCCAAGCACGCGGCCCATCACGAAATAATGATCGCCGGCTTCGGTGACGGAGTGGAGCGCGCATTCGATCCGCGTCACTGATCCGGCCAGCACCGGCAGATTGTGGTCTGACAGGGTATATTCGACGCCCGCGAACTTGTCTGGCCCGGGCGCAGCGATCTGGCGGCAGAGCAGTTCCTGATCGCTGGCCAGGACGTTGACGCAGAAGTGCCCGGCACCTGCAATCAGCGGCCAGGTGGTAGAGCGTTTATCGGGTAGAAATCCGACCAGCGGGGGATCAAGCGAGACCGAGGTGAACGAGCCGACCACCATGCCAATCGGCTGGCCTGCGCTGCCCAGCGCCGTCACCACGCAGACCCCGGTGGGGTAGGAGCCGAGCACCTGCCGGAACACCGCCGGTTCGATTCCCATTTCACTCAATTGCCCGTCTCCGCGATCTGATACTGCCGTGTGGCCATGGCTAAAGTTGGGGCGGTGCGCAATGAATTTGGGGAGGAAAAGCGGCTTAACGCTGCGAACTGGCGCGGGGGACCAGCTTGACCGGCACGCGGCGATGTTCGTTGGCATTACCCGCAATCACCGCGAGCAATTTTTCGACTAGCATGGCCCCGGCGGCGGAAAAGTCTGGCTCGACCGATGACAGCGGCGGCATCGATTGGGCTCCGGCGCGAATGCCGTCAAACCCGATCAGCGCGATATCCTGGGGCAGGCGGCTGCCGCCCTCAAGCAGCGCACATAGTGCGCCCAGCGCGATCTCGTCACAGACCGCGAAGATCGCATCGCACGGCCGCCCGCTGGCACGGATCGCGGCGACAGCGCGGCGGCCTTGCGCTTCGCGGGTGAGCCCCGGTTCGATCTCGATCAGCCATGGGGCAAGCCCCGCCTCACCCATCGCTTCGGCATAGCCGTCGTAACGTTCCTTGAACTGGCGCTGTGGGGAATGTTCCGCGCCGATGCAGGCGATGTGCCGCGCACCGCCGGCCAGTAGATGATTGCTCGCCAGCCGGGCACCGCCGTGGTTGTCGCTGCGGATCCACTCCAACTCGTCATAGGGAGAACCCCAGCAGACCCAGTGCATCCCCGCCCCGCCTTCACTGGAGCGCCCCAGCTCGCGGTAATAGCGCCAGGCGGGTTCATTTTCGGTCGTCCCGATCACGATCAGCCCATCGGCCTTGCGCTGCTCTTCATAGCGGCCGTTGAGGCTGCCGGGC
>JAYVKX010000442.1:0-2548 GCA_043768005.1 Novosphingobium sp.
GATCTCGATTTTCTCGTTCTGCAGTCCGTCACGCGGAGATACTTCGATCATTTCGATATTTTCTGTATACATTTTTCTCATGCTGATCGGGCCAGATCAAAGCTGGTAAGCCCTTGATGGGCATCGGCATAGGCGTGGAAGGCACGGCGGATATGCGCGCCCATCACCGCCTCGGCCCAGGCCCCGTCGCTGCGGGTAAAAGCTGAAATCAGCTCGTCATGTTCACCGTGCGAGCGGTGCAGCGCCTCGCGGCCATAATGATGCGCGGTGCGCCATACCACCGGCTGCTCGATCAGCGTGGCCAGCAGCGAGCCAAGCCGCCGCGAGCCAGAGGTTTCAAGGATGATCGCATGAAATTCACGGTTCCCTTCAAGGAAGCCCGCAATATCAGGTTTCTGGGGCCGAATTGCCTCAAGGATCGACTGATTGCAGGCGCGCAGGCGCTGCAGTGTGGCATCATCCATCCGCTCTGCAGCGCGGCGGGCGGCGTGGCCTTCCAGCATGGCGCGCAGTTCAAAGGCATCGGCTACATCACTTAATGACCAATCGGCCACAAAGCTGCGCTGCGCTTCATTGCGCTTGACCAGCAGTTCGGATTCCAGCCGGCGCAGGGCATCGCGCACCGGGGTCCGCGACACGCCGCAGCGTTCTGCCAGGGCTTCCTCGCCCAGCGGCGCCCCGGCAGGAAGTTCGCCCGAAAGGATCATACTGCGGATCCCGGCATAAGCTCGGTCAGAGGCGCGCGACATAACAACTCCCAAAATGCTTGACCTAAGATATTTGTATACAATATAGTTGTTATCTAGCAAGCCACGAATGGCCATTGGTCTTAAAATCAAACGGCGCTGGGCAGCAGGGAGTTTTCATATGCGTGTCACCAAATGGTTGGTTTCGGTCTCGGTTGCAGGTCTAGCGTTGGCCGCTGTTCCGGCGGCCGCACAGGATGCAGCGACAGGAGCGGACGAAGGCGATGAGGCGATCATTGTCACCGCGCGTCGTCAGAACGAACGGTTGCAGGATGTACCGGCCTCGGTCGCAGTGTTGACCGCCTCGGCTCTGGAAAAAACCGGGGCCAACAAGGCGGAAGATTTCGTCCAGCTGACCCCCGGCGTGACCATCGTTACCGGCACTGCGGAGGCGGGTGATACCCAGGTGAATATCCGCGGCATCAACGGTGCGCGCGATGCCGAAAGCTCGATCGCGCTGGTGGTCGATGGGATCCTCAAGACCAATACTGCCCAGCTCAACCAGCCGCAGGGCACGCTGCGGCAGGTTGAAATTCTCAAAGGCCCGCAAGGCGCTCTTTATGGCCGCAACGCGGCAGCTGGCGCGATTGTCATCCAGACGTTGAAGCCTTCGGATAATCTGTCGGGTGCGGCAAAGCTGTCCTATGCCAATGAAAACACTTGGGAAGGTACGGGTCACATCACTGGGCCGATCGGGGATGGCGCAGGCTTTGTGCTGGGTGGGTTCTATCGCACTTCCGATGGGTTTTATCGCAACAGCTTCCTTGGCAACACCAAGGTGGTGGATGATCAGGAAACCTGGGCCATCGATGGCCGGGTCATGATCGGGCAGGGGACAGCGACGCAGATCGATCTCAAGGCGCGTTATTCGGAATTCCACGGCGCTTCGCTGCCGTTCAACGCGGCATTTCACCTTCCCAATTTCGCGGGGGTAAACCCGGCGTTTTACGAAGACATCAACAGGCATCCGTTCAATTTCTACAGCAATATCCGCCCGACCAACGATCAGACCAGCTTCGATGTTTCGGCCAAGCTGGATCAGGATTTGGGGGGTATGAAGCTAATCGGCTGGCTGCTCTATTCCGATGTGAAGCAAGATCTGGTTGCAGATGGCACTTCGGCCGATTTTGCCCGCTATATCAGCGCGGCCAATCCGGCGGGCACCGCCACCGTTAACAGCTGTTTCAGTAGCACAGCCGCACTGACCGGCTATCCGGTCAACCAGCCAGGCGCGATTGGCGCGATCCCGGTGCCGTTCATCTTTGCCCCGGCCAATGGCTCCACCTTCGGACCCTATAGCCCGACCACTTGCGATGGTATCCAGTACCAGCTGCGCAACCAGACCGATATCAGCGGCGAAGTTCGGCTGGTGTCAGATAATGGCGGCCCGTTTGGGTGGCAGATTGGCGCCTACTACCTCCATATTGATCGCACCGTCGGCGTCAGTCTGGGCGGCGATACCGGGCAGGGGGTGATCAAACAGCTCTACAATGCACCCGGCAGCGCCAATCCCACTTCGCTGCTCCTGGCCGACAAGTTCAAAACCAATGTCTATGCGGGGTTCGGATCGATTGATTACAAGCCGACCGAGCAGTTCAGCGCAGGGTTGGCGCTGCGCTATGACATTGAAAAGCGGGCTTCTTCATCGCTGGTGCCGATTGCCAACGATCCCTTTACCGGTGGGCCGATCAATCCGGGCCAGGCGTTTGGCACATTGACCCCCAAAAACGCGCAGTTTGAACAATTCCAGCCCAAGGTCACGCTCAGCTGGAAGCCTTCGCCCGACTTCAATATCTACGCCA
>JAYVKX010000443.1:0-4962 GCA_043768005.1 Novosphingobium sp.
GGCACGCTGATCCGCAAGGGATGAAGGGCGCGGCGGTTCTATTTGCCCTTGTTGCACTGGCCGGGTGTGACAGCAAAGCGCCGCAGCCTGAGGCGGCACCAACTGCTGCATCAACTGGAGCACCGATCGTACTTCCCGCGCCGATCCTCACCCCATCCGCCTCGCGCAATCCGGGTGAGGTGCTGATTAGGTGGGCCAAGGCCGTCTCGCTGCGCGATTGGGCGTCTGCACGCGCCTATTGGGGCGACAACGGCGCGGCGAGCAGGCTGACGGAACAGGAATTTGCCGCGCGCTGGGACGGACTCAAACATCCGGATGTCGAATTGGGCAGCGGCGAGCAGGAAGGTGCCGCCGGATCCAGTTTCTACACTGCGCCGGTCACGATCATCGATGGCCAGCGCCGAATCACGGGCGAAGTGGTGCTGCGCCGGGTCAATGATGTGGACGGGGCGAGCGCGGAGCAGCTGCGCTGGCATATCGAAAGCAGTACGTTGACACCGTGAGCGGGGCAAGCCGTCAGACCAAGCGCCTGGCCGCCTTTCAATAGCTCTTTATTTCTTTCTGTAATGCCAGAAGCACCGGTTGCCCTTGCGCCGAACCCTCGGCTATCAGCGCCGGGCAAATTTAACGAGGATAGTCCCATGCTGTTCTACACCCTGTTTGAAATCGTCGGCTATCTGATCAACATCGTCGTGATGCTGGTGATCGCGCAATTCGTGCTCAGCCTGCTGATCTCGTTCAACGTGGTGAACCTGCACAATGATTTCGTCGCCGCCATCTGGCGCGCGGTGAACGCCATTCTGGATCCGGTGCTGAAACCGGTGCGACGGCATATGCCCGATACCGGCTCGATCGATCTTTCCCCGATGATCCTGATCATCGGGCTGACCGTCATCCAGATCGTCCTCAAGAATCTGGCGGTCGCCACATTATGACCGCAGCGGCAATCATCGATGGGAAAGCCTTTGCCGCAACGCTGCGAGCCAAGGTGGGCGAATATGCCGCCATATTTGAACGACACGCGGGGCGCAAAGCGGGCCTTGCAGTGGTGCTGGTGGGCGAAGATCCGGCCAGCCAGGTCTATGTCCGGGCCAAGGGTAAGGCCACGCTGGCTGCCGGTCTGAACAGCTTTGAACACAAATTGCCCGCCGATGCGTCCGAGGCAGAGCTGCTGGCGATTGTCGCCGCGCTCAACGCCGATGCGGCGGTAGATGGTATTCTGGTCCAACTGCCGCTGCCCGGGCATATCGACGAGGCCAAGGTGATCGCCGCCATCGATCCCGACAAGGATGTGGACGGGTTTCATGTTATCAATGTCGGCCGCCTCGGCACCGGTGCGCCGGGGTTTGTGCCCTGCACGCCGCTGGGCTGCCTGATGCTGCTACGCGACCGGCTGGGCAGCCTTTCGGGGCTGGAAGCGGTGGTGATCGGGCGGTCCAACATCGTGGGTAAGCCGATGGCACAGCTGCTGCTGGCGGAAAGCTGCACGGTGACCATCGCCCACAGCCGGACCAAGGATCTGGCGCAGGTGGTTCGCCGCGCCGATATCGTCGTGGCGGCAGTCGGCCGACCCGAAATGGTCAAGGGCGATTGGCTGAAACCCGGCGCGGTGGTGATCGATGTGGGGATAAACCGCGTTGCCGCCACTGAGGAAGGCAAGACGCGGCTGGTGGGCGATGTTGATTTCGCCAGCGCCAGCGCGGTCGCGGGGGCAATCACCCCGGTTCCGGGCGGCGTCGGCCCGATGACCATCGCGGTGCTGCTGCGCAATACGGTGGTGGCGGCGCATCGCAATGCAGGGGTGGCGCTGGACGAGCGAGCGCTCTAAGCTTCAGCCCATGAAGCGCCTCGTCCTGCTTGCAGCCCTTGCCCTTTCTGCCTGTGCCCTGTCCGCCTGTGCAGGTGGCAGCGGCCCGCGTGAATATCCGGGCGTCCGGCTGAAACCCACCGCCAGCCCCAGCACGGTGATCGCCGCCGAAATCGGCTTTGCCCAGCTGGCGCAAGCCAAAGGGCAATGGACTGCGTTTCGCGAAACCGCCGCCGCCGATGCAGAAATGTTCACACCGCGCCGCGTGAATGCGCAAGGCTGGCTTAAGGGCCGGGCCGATCCTCCAATCTCGGTCAAATGGCAGCCACATGAAATCTATATGAGCTGCGATGGCAGCTACGGCGTCACCCGCGGGGCTTGGCAAGGCGCGCAGCAGACCGGCTATTTCACCACCGTATGGCAGCGCCAGAAGGATGGCAGCTTCAACTGGGTGCTCGATTCCGGCGATCCGCTGGCAACACCGCTCACCGCGCCCGAGATGATTGCGGCCAAGGTCGCCGATTGCGCGAAGATTACGCAAGCACAAGCCTCGGCCAGCGCCGCTGCGTCCAGTGATCGCAAGGAGCACGGATCAACCGACGGGACGCTGATCTATGCCTCGGAAGTTTTTGCCGATGGATCGCGGCAGTTCACGCTTAAATTGTGGGATGGCAAGGAATTCGATACCGTGATCGAAACCAGCACCGCCCCGCAGGATCACTGATGATCGATCTGTTCCTCTCGGCCTTTGTCACCCTGTTTGTGGTGATCGATCCGCCCGGCTGCGCGCCGATCTATGCGGGGCTGGTCAGCGGTGCCTCGCAGCGTCAGGCCACCACGATGGCCCTGCGCGCCTGCTTCATCGCCACGATCATTCTTATTGTGTTTGCGATGTTCGGCGAACAATTGCTTGGCGCGCTGCATATCGAGCTTAACAGCTTCCGGATTGCCGGTGGAATCATGCTGTTCGTGATCGCGCTCGACATGGTGTTCGAAAAACGCACCCAGCGGCGTGAGGAACGGGCCGAGAAAATCCGCGCCACCCCTGAAATTGAAGATGTTTCGGTTTTCCCGATGGCCATGCCGATGATCGCCGGTCCAGGCTCGATCGCCACGGTCATGCTACTGATGGCCCGCACTGAGGGAACCGAGCAGACTTTGGTGATCCTTGGCGCGCTGGCTGCCGTCATGCTGCTCACGCTGGCCTCGCTGGTTGCTGCCGGGCCGTTGATGCGGATGCTGGGCACGCGGGTTGAAGCGGTGATTACCCGGCTGCTGGGCGTATTGCTGGCGGCCTTGGCGGCGCAATATGTGATCGATGGGCTGAAAGCGGTGTTTATTGCAGCGTAACCCGGCCATCATCGCTGTCACGCCGCCCGAAGAACTGCATCAGCTGGACCAGCAGTTCGCAACGCAGCGGCAGATCGGATGCTTCCAGCAAGGCCTGTTTGGCCGCCGCATCGAACGGGGCGATCTGGGATACCCCATCGATCAGTGAGGCATCATCCAGCCGCGCCACCGATTCCCAATCGACCAGATAACCCTGGCTTTCGGCAAACCGCCGCGCTTCGCGTTCAAAGCTGGCCCGTTCGATCGGGGCCAGTACAGCGCCTGCGGTTTCCTCCAGCAATTCCGCCTCGATCTGGCGAAACGGAGTGACCACATCCAGCTCGCGCAGCAGACGAAACCGCGCTTCGCCCTCCAGCACCAGATTGAAATGGCCATCATCCAGCGCCTCAACCTCGCCGATCCGGCCAAGGCAGCCCACCGCGTATAAGGGCGCGCCTTCTTCGGCGCGCTGGGGCTGGATCATCCCGATCCGCCGATCGCGCGCCAGCGCATCCTTGACTAGCGAGCGATAGCGCGGCTCAAAGATATGCAGCGGCAGCTGCATCCCTGGAAACAGAATGGCCCCGGTCAGCGGGAAGATCGAGATACGCATAATATGCGCTCAGCCGAACAGGATCGCGGAAAGCCGTCGCCGCGTGGCTGCGGCCCACGGATCTTCCAGCCCGGTTGCCTCGAACAGCTGGAGCAGCTTGGCCCGCGCCGCACCATCGCCCCATTCACGGTCTGCCGCGATCATCGCCAGCAAAGTATCGGCGGCTTCATCGCGCAAGCCTGCGGCAATGGCGGCGCTGGCATAGGCCTGCTGGGCCTCCATATCGGCAGGGCTTGCCGCAGCCGCCGCGCGCAATGCGGCAAGCTCACCATCGTCCGGCTTGTCGCGGGCAAGCTCCAGCGCGGCGCGCGCGCGCAGGGTCGCCGCCTCACCCGCCAGTGCCGAATCGATCGCGTCCAACGCGGCGGCGGCGGCTTCGATCTGGCCATCGGCGATCAGCGCGCGGATCAATCCGCCCACTACTGCGGCATTATCGGGGGCAAGTTCGGCGGTCTGGGTGAATATGCTGAGCGCGCGGGCCGCATCACCGCCTACCAATGCCTCCTCGCCCATCGCGATCAGCGGGGCAACATCCTGTGCCGGGCCGCTATCTGCAGCGTCGGGCTGGACCGGCAGTTTGGCCAGCAGCTGATCGAGGATCGACTTTAGCTGCGATTCGCTGCGCGCAGCGGTCAGGTCCGCCACCGGCTGGCCCTGAAACATCGCATAGACCGTGGGGATCGACTGGACCTGAAACTGCGCGGCGATGAACTGTTCCTCATCGACGTTGATCTTGGCCAGAAGCACGCCTTTGTCGGAATACTCGCCTGCGACCTTTTCCAGCATGGGGGTCAGCGCCTTGCACGGTCCGCACCATACAGCCCAGAAATCGAGAATGACCAGATTGGTCATCGAAGGTTCAACCACAGTGGTGCGGAACCGATCGACCGCCTTCTGCTCATCAATGTTCAGGCCAAGGCTTGCCAAGGGAAACTCCATTTACGCGGTCAGTTGCTTCCCAATGTGGGCGTTTGCGTCCATTTGTGAAGGGTGAAAGCGCGTATCCCCACCGATTGCTCTATTCCCCCTGCTGGCAGGGCCATTTTCCCCTTGCGGGCCGGAAGTGCCGATGCTAACCGCGCGCCTCTCCCCGGTCCGCTGGCACTGCAAGTGCGGGCCGCAAACGTTCGAGCGGGCGTAGCTCAGGGGTAGAGCACAACCTTGCCAAGGTTGGGGTCGAGGGTTCGAATCCCTTCGCCCGCTCCAGTTTTTC
>JAYVKX010000444.1:0-3596 GCA_043768005.1 Novosphingobium sp.
GGCGGGCGGAGAGCAGCGCTGGGATCTGCTGGCCTGGCTACTGATGGGCGCGATCGCGATGCGCGGGGCGGGCTGTGTTTACAATGATATAGTCGATGCCGATCTTGACCGGCAGGTGGCCCGCACGGCCACGCGGCCCGTGGCAAGCGGCGCGGTGAACAAGCGCGCGGGCTGGATCTGGCTGCTGGTGCTGTGCCTGATCGGCCTTGCTGTGCTGCTGCAACTGCGCTGGGAAGCGCAGGTGGTGGCGCTGGCCAGCCTGGCCCCGGTCGCGGCCTATCCGTTCATGAAGCGGATTACCTGGTGGCCGCAGGCGTGGTTGGGGCTGGTGTTCAGCTGGGGCCTGCTGGTGGGCTGGGCGGCGCTGCGTGGCGATCATCTGGAAGTCCTGGCCGCGCTTTACGCCGGAACCATCTGCTGGGTGATCGGCTACGACACGATCTATGCGCTGCAGGACCGCGAGGATGATGCGCTGGTCGGCATCCGTTCCAGCGCGCTGGCGCTGGGCGCACGGGTACAGGGCGGGGTATCGGGTTTTTATGGCATGGCGCTGGCCTTCTGGGGCCTCGGGCTGTGGTTGCTGCGGCCGGATTGGCTGGCATTGCTAGCGCTGCTGCCGGTGGCGCTTCAGCTGAGCTGGCAGGTGCTGACCCTCGATGCCGAAAGCGCAGACAATGCGCTCGCCCGGTTTCGCTCAAACCGGTTTGCTGGGCTATTGATGGCGCTGGCCTGCTGGGTGGTTGGCAATGCTTGATTTTTTAGTGGAGTAAGAATTGATGCGGCTTGTACTTATCATTGTTGCCACTGCAGCCATTGCCGCGTGTCAACCGGCAGCAAAGGATCAACCTGCCCCGCAAGTATCAGACGTAACTGCTGTTGTTGCGGTTGCGGAAAATTTCACGGCGCTGGGGAATGAACCGTTCTGGTCGGTTGAAGTCTCGCCCGGTCAGCTGCGTTATTCGACCCCGGACAATATCCCCGGTGACAGTTTTGCCGCACAGCAAAAACAGGATGCAGGCGGCATCACTTTTTCCGGCACCCTTGCGGGCCAGCCTGCTGCGCTCACCATCACAGTCGGGCAATGCAGCGATGGCATGTCTGATACGGTCTATGCCTATCGCGCGGCATTTACCGTGGCGGGCAAGGCGCTGAACGGCTGCGCCCGAAAGCGCTAGCTGTAACTCACCAGCTCGAACTCGATCCCGTCCCAGTCGAAGAAATAGAACCGCCGCCCGGGTTCGTAATCCATGTGGCTGAACGGGATCAGGCCGGCTGCCGCTACCACCGCTTCGGCGGCATCGAGATCATCGACCACCAGCCCGATGTGGTTGAGCGGGGCGCCCTTGGCATATCGTTCGATTGGCCGGTCGTGGGTATAGACCGCCAGATAATCGCGGTCAGTGCCGACGTGGATAGTCCACCCGCCCAGCTGCGATGGGCCGCGCCAGCGTTCGTGCCAGCCGCATAGCTGCTGCAACAAAGCGGAGGACCGATCGGGGTCGCTGACGGTGATATTGGCGTGTTCGAGAAATCCATTGGGCATAATATAGCCTTTTATCAACATTGTGGGGCGCATTTCTGCGACGGCGAATCAACCCGCTTGCCTATTGTGCAACCTCAAGCTAACTTGAGGTCAAGCTAATTGTTGAGGAAACGCACATGGACCGTGATGATCTGATCCCGATCGGCGCGCTGGCGCGGCGCACGGGCCTGGCGGTTTCCGCGATCCGGTTTTACGAAGCAAAGGGCCTGCTCACCTCGCTGCGCACCGGCGGCAACCAGCGGCGATTCCTGCGCTCTGACATCCGCCGGCTCAGCTTCATCCTGATCGCGCAGAAGCTGGGGCTGGGCCTGACCCAGATCGAAAACGCATTGGCGACCCTGCCGCAGGGCCGCACCCCGACGCTGACCGATTGGCAAAAGATCAGCCGCTCGCTGCGCGGTGAACTCGATTCGCGGATCCAGCTGCTCACCCGCACCCGCGCCAAGCTGGATGAATGTATCGGCTGCGGCTGCCTCAGCCTGACCCGCTGCCAGCTGTATAACCGCGATGACCGCGCAGGGGCTGCGGGGCCGGGACCACGGTATGTGCTGGACTGAGCGGGCGGCCAATTGCGCAGCCTTACCGTCCAAGCCTAGCATAACCTTGGCGATTTGGCCCGAGTCGCCATGTAGGAGCCAGCACGATGGCAAGTCCGGTAAAACTCGCTCACATTGTCTATATGACGCGCCGTTTTGACCAGATGATCGCGCGGTATGAGAATGTCTTCGAAGCGCGGATAGTCCACCAGAACCCTGCCTTGGCATTCTTGACCTATGATGACGAGCATCTCCGCTCTGCCTTCGCCAATCCGGTGGGTGTTGTCATTGATCCCGATGATCTGCTTGCCCGTTACAAAGCTGGTGCGGGGCATGGTGAACTGCTGGCGATGCCAGACGGCCCTGCCTCTCCGATACCTGACGCACACGGGCTGAGCTGACGACTACTCCACCGCCAGCAGCTCTTCGGCTGCCCCCAGATCGACGCTGACCAGCCTGGAAATCCCCTGCTCGACCATGGTTACGCCGAACAGGCGGTGCATCCGGCTCATCGTCACCGCGTTATGCGTGACGATCAGATAGCGGGTGGCGGTTTCCTTCACCATCGCATCCAGCAGGTCGCAGAACCGTTCGATATTGGCATCATCCAGCGGCGCATCGACCTCGTCGAGGACGCAGATCGGGGCGGGGTTGGTGAGGAACAGCGCAAAGATCAGCGCGATCGCGGTCAGCGCCTGTTCGCCGCCCGATAGCAGGGTAAGCGATTGCAGCCGCTTGCCCGGCGGCTGGGCATAGATTTCCAGCCCAGCCTCGAGCGGATCATCCGAATCAACCAGAGCCAGATGCGCCTGCCCGCCTTCGAACAACCGCGTGAACAGGCGGCGGAAGTGGGTGTCGACGGCTTCGAACGCAGCGCGCAGCCGCTCGCGCCCCTCGCGGTTCAAATTGCCGATTGAACCGCGCAGCCGGTGGACCGCCTCGGTCAGCTCGGCCTGTTCGGCGCTGCTGGTGCCGTGCTTTTCCTCGGCAGCGGAAAGCTCGTCGGCGGCGACAAGGTTGACCGGCCCAAGCCGTTCACGATCGGCCACCAGCCGGTCCATCGCTGCGGATTCCTCGGACGCATGAGCCACAGACTCTGCCTCGAATTCAAACCGCTGGGCCAGCAAGGGCGGGGGACACTGAAAGCGTTCGCCCGAAATACGGGCCATTTCCGAGCGGCGCTCTGCTTCATTGTCAGCGCGGGCGGCGGCCCCGGCGCGCAATTCGCGCGCGATAGTAAGTGCTTCATTGGCGGCGGCAAAGGCGCTGTCGGCGGTGCGGGCAATATCGGTGGTTTCGGCGACCTTGGCCTCGGCAGCGGCGAGTTCCGCGCCAAGCCGGGTGCGAACCGCATCGCCGGATTCGATTTCGCGGATCAGCGAGGCGGGCTTGGCTGCAATGACGTTGCGTTCCTGTTCGATCTCGTCAGAGCGGCGGGCCATTTCCGCCAGCCGCCTTGCTGCATCGCCGGCGCGGGCTTGCCAGCCCTTGATATCGCTGCGCTGCGAATTGGTCCG
>JAYVKX010000445.1:0-3082 GCA_043768005.1 Novosphingobium sp.
TTCGTTGAGCCAGAAGTTTTTGAGGCCCCATGCCGGGCCGATGATGGGCGACCCGTCGGGCGTATAAGCGATTGCGCCGTTGTAAACCCGCTTGATCCCAACCTCGCCAAAGGCGGGAACCCGCTCCATCGCAGCCAGGATATAGGGCTCAAGCCGTTCCAGCGCGTCGGGGAACAGCTCATACTCGCTGTCCGCCGCCGGGCCATCGACATAGCAGGCGGGTGCGCCCAGCTCATACGGGCCAAGCAGCAATCCGCCGGCTTCCTCGCGCATGTAATAAGACGCATCGGATTCGCGCAGCACGCCCATTTCGGGCAGGCCCAGCCGTTTGCGCTCCATGATCGCAGGATGTTGTTCGGTAACGATATACTGATGCTCAACCGGGACCACTGGAATATCGAGGCCGACCATCGCGCCGGTTTGGCGCGCGAAATTGCCCGAGCAGGACACCACATGTTCGCAGGTGATATCCCCCTGGTCGGTCGAAACCAGCCACTCGCCCGAGGGCAGCTGGGTGATCGCGGTCACGGTGGTGTTGCGATAGATCGTAGCGCCGCGCTGCCGTGCCCCCTTGGCCAGTGCCTGGGTCAGATCGGCTGGCTGGATATAGCCATCCTCGGGATGCTGGATCGCGCCAATCACCCCATCGGTGTTGCACAGCGGCCAGATTTCCTTGACCTGATCGGCGGTCAGGAAATTGACATCGACCCCGATCGTGCGAGCAACGCCTGCGTAATAATAATATTCGTCCAGCCGATCTTTGGTGGTGGCAAGGCGGATGTTGCTGACCCTTGAAAAGCCGACGCTAAGCTCTGTCTCGGCTTCAAGACTGGGGTAGAAGTCGACCGAATATTGATGCAGCTTACCCACCGAATAGCTGAGGTTGAACAGCGGCAGCAGCCCGGCAGCATGCCAGGTAGAGCCCGAGGTCAGTTCCTTGCGTTCAAGCAGAACAGCATCCGTGAACCCAAGTTTGGCCAGATGATAAAGCGTGCTGACGCCGACCACGCCGCCGCCGATCACCACTGCCCGTGCTGTCGATTTCATATACTCAGCCTGCCTCGTTAAATGCTGTGCCATTATGTCAGGCAAGACCTTGCCGCGACAACCGCGAAGGGCTCCAAAGGGCTCTCTATCGGCTATTCTAATAGTTGAGATAAGTCTTTCGGCCAGCCGTCCATTCGCCGGATGCAGACAGTGATTGCCGATCCCCGCCTAATCTGAAAGATAACCAGCTTCTGCCGTTACGCAGGGGGAAGACTTGGCCAGCATTTCAGGACCGATGAGCGAAGACCGCGCCGCGAATCAGCTCAGTCGCTCGCTCAAGTCGCGCCATGTCTCGATGATCACCTTTGGCGGGATCATCGGCGCGGGGCTGTTTGTCGGCTCGTCCACCGCGATCAGCACGATCGGTCCGGCCGCGGTGGTCAGCTATGCGCTGGCCGGCCTGCTGGTGCTGCTGGTGATGCGGATGATCTCCGAAATGGCGATGGCCTTGCCCGGGGTGCAGACCTTCCCCGATTTTGCCCGCGAGGGCGTGGGCAGCTGGGCCGGTTTCATGGTCGGCTGGCTCTACTGGTATTTCTGGGTGGTGGTGATCGCGATTGAAGCGATTGCCGGGGCCAAGATCATCAACAGCTGGTATCCGCAGCTCGAGATCTGGCAAATCGGGGTGGGCCTGATGGCCGTACTGACGGCTGTGAACCTGCTCTCAGCGCGCTCATATGGCGAGTTCGAGTTCTGGTTCGCTTCGACCAAGGTGGTTGCGATCATCGTGTTTATCCTCGCAGCGGGGGCTTATGCATTCGGCTTCACCTCGCCCAGCGGACCGACATTTGCCAACCTCACCTGCATGGCGGCTTTGCCCCCGCCGGGATCACCGCGATCTTTGCCGGGGTGGCAACCACGATCTTCTCGCTGTGCGGGGCCGAAATCGCGACACTCGCCGCCGCCAAATCCGACGAGGGTGCGCAGACCATCGCCCGGATGACCATTTCGGTTTCGATCCGGATCCTGGTGTTCTTCGTGCTGTCGATCCTGATGATCGTCTCGGTGGTGCCGTGGAACGAGATCGAGGTTGGCGTTTCGCCGTTCGCCCATGCCTTGCGGGTCATGGGCTATCCGGCGGCCGATCTGGTGATGAATGCGATCGTGCTGGTGGCGGTGCTGTCCTGCCTCAATTCGGGCATCTACATCACCAGCCGGGCGATGTTCGGCCTGGCCCAGAACGGTGACGCGCCGCAATCCTGCGTGCAGCTAAGCAAGGCGCGGGTTCCGGCCCGGGCGATCCTGATCGCCAGCCTGTTCAGCTATGGCGCGCTCGCCGCTTCGGTGCTTTCGCCCGACAAGGTGTTCAACTTCCTGGTCAATTCATCGGGCGCGATCATGCTGTTTATCTATCTGCTGATCGCCTGGGCCCAGCTGCGGCTGCGCAACCGGTTTGAGGCCGAGGCGCCGGGTGCGCTGAAGCTCAAAATGTGGTTCCATCCCTATGGCACCTGGGCGGCGATGGCCGGGATGATCGGCGTGCTGGTGCTGATGGGGCTTTCGGCTGATCACCGGATCGAGCTGTGGGCCAGCGTGCTGGTGACAGCGGGTTTTGCGATTGCCTGGGCGATCACCCGGCGGGTAAGCCGCAGTGCCTTGAGGGTTTGAGCGCGCTATGAGAGGATTTTTCCGATCCCGCGATTTTTTTCACTCGCAAGATCGGCTTTTCAATCGCAAGCCGTAACGGGAATGGGAGCCTTGCCGTGAAACTTGAAAATGATCCTTTGGCCGCCTTCTGGATGCCGTTCACCGCCAACCGCGCCTACAAGGCAGCGCCGCGGATGCTCACTGCTGCCAAGGACATGCACTATACCAGCAGCGATGGCCGGACCGTTCTGGATGGCACTGCTGGCCTGTGGTGCGTCAACGCCGGGCATTGCCGCGCACCGATTGTCGAGGCGATCCGCAAGGCGGCGAGCGAGCTGGACTTCGGGCCAACGTTTCAGCTGGCGCATCCGCTGGCGTTCGAGTTCTCCTCGCGCATTGCCGCCCTGATGCCTGAGGGGCTGGACCGGATCTTCTTCACCAATTCGGG
>JAYVKX010000446.1:0-2536 GCA_043768005.1 Novosphingobium sp.
GGCTGAGGGAATCTGACATAGTTTAGGATGATAATATATATTATGTTAAATAACAAAAGGGCGACATAGCCCTCTCACGCGGAAAACTGCCCTGCAACAAATGTGGAAACGGCAAAGATCAACAGCCATGCAACCAGCATCCACGCCTTGGTTTCAAAGGAAAGCCCATGCGCGCGTATGTTTCGCAGTGCTAGGATCAGACACATTGTCAATGCAACAAGTGAGACGATGTTCGCACTGCTCACGCTTCCATTTCCAGCCCATCATAGCCAACCATCACATGCGGCGGCACTTCCATCGCTAGCGTGGCATAATCGAGCGACTTGTCGAGATGCGTCAGCACCGCTTGCCGCGCGCGCGATGCTTCGATCAGTTCCAGCGCCATGCCCAGATGCGCATGGGTTGGATGCGGTTCGCGGCGCAGGCAATCAACCACCAGCAGATCTGTGCCACTGAACAGCTCAACCATTTCGCGGGTAATCGCGCTGAAGTCTGTTGCGTAACCGATTGATCTGCCATCAGCTTGAAACCGGAAGGCGGTGCTTTGCGCCGGGCCATGCGGCATCTGGCACCAAGTAACTCCGATCCCGCCAAACATCCGCAGCCGATCAAGCGTGTCGAGGTTGACGATGGTGTAATAGCCATCCTGCCCGGCAAACACATAGCCGAACCGCTGGCGCAGCCGCCGCACCGTTTCATCCGCCGCAAAGCCGGGCAATGGCCCGGTTCGGCCATAGCGCATCGGCCGCAGATCATCGATGCCGTGGCAATGATCGGCATGATCATGCGTCCAGAACACCGCATCAACCCGGTCAATTTCATTGGCAAGCAGCTGTCCGCGCAGGTCAGTTGAGGTATCGACCAGCAGCCGCGTTCCCTCAGTGCTTTCAACGATGATCGAGACGCGCGAACGGCGGTTGCGCGGTTCATCGGGATCGCACAGGCCCCAATCGTTGCCGATCCGGGGCACCCCGGTTGAGGTGCCAGAGCCTAGCATCAACAGCTTCACACTGCGGCCTTGCGGAACAGGGCGGCAAAATTCCGGGTTGTCGCCTCGCCCAGCGCTTCTGGCGAAATACCGCGCAGCTGCGCGACAAACCGCGCCGTATCGGCCACGAAAGCTGGTTCGCACACCCGGCCGCGATGGGGCGCCGGGGCGAGGAACGGTGCATCAGTTTCTACCAGCAGGCGATCTTCTGGTAGTTCAGCGGCTACTGCCTGCAAATCCTTGGCATTCTTGAATGTTACAATCCCTGAAATCGAGATTGTCAGGCCCAGTTCGAGCATTCTGCGGCCAAATTCGGCCGAGGCGGTAAAACAGTGGATCAGCGCCGGGAAGGCCCCCTGCTCCATTTCCTCAGCTATGATCGCAGCGGTATCATCCTCGGCATCGCGGGTATGAATGATCAGCGGCAATCCGGTTTGACGCGCAACCGAAATATGGATGCGAAACAGGGCCCGTTGCACCCTTCGGTCCGAATGATCGTAGTAGTAATCAAGCCCGGTTTCGCCGATCGCGATCACCCGGGGATGATCGGTTGCTGCGAGCAACACGCCTTCGCCAAGATCGGCATGGGCATCGGCTTCGTGCGGATGAATGCCAACGCTGGCCCAGATGTCAGCTTCGCGATCCGCCGTGGCGATGACCTGATCCCACTCGCTCTGCCGGGTTGAAATATTGAGGAAACCCCCGACGCCTGCCGCCCGGGCACGAGCCAGAACCCCGGCCTGATCCTCGACCAGACCCTTATATTCAAGGTGACAGTGCGAATCGATCAGCATCAGGCGTCCTCGGCGGGGAGTTCGAGGCGGGGAAATATACCGATCGGTTGATCCAGCACAAATCCGCTCTGTGCCAATGATTTGAACCAGTTAGCATCATCAAGCGCAGCAAAATCACGCGCATCTGCGGCAATGCCCATTTGATCGAGCAGCCTGTCGGCAGAAGCTGGCACTACCGCCCGAACCGCAATGCCCAAATCGCGGATGCAGCGGAACAGGGTCATAAGTACACCTGCCATCCGCTCCGGGTCACTCTTGCGCAACGCCCAGGGCGCCATCTCATCAACATATTGATTGCAGGCAAAAACGGCCAGCATCCACGCTTCAAGTCCGTCGCTGAATGAGAGGTTTGCAAAGGCTCGCTTGAGCGTTCCGATATTATCCCGAACTGTTTTTTCCAACTCAGTGTCAGCGGGTCGCGCTTCAATATCCGCGCGAATTATTCCGTCCATATTCTTGAAAATCATCGACAGGCTGCGCTGCGCAAGATTGCCGAAGCTGTTGGCTAGCTCTGCATTGACCCGGTTGACGATTGCTTCGGGAGAATAGCTGCCGTCCTGCCCGAATGCGACTTCGCGCAGCAGGAAATAGCGCAGACTATCAACGCCGAACCGTTCGGACAGTTCGATCGGATCGGTCACATTACCCAGCGACTTCGATTCTTTCTGACCGCGATTAAGCAGGAAGCCGTGGCCGAACACCTGCTTTGGCAATTCTAGTCCCGCGCTCCACAGGAAGGCTGGCCAATAGACCG
>JAYVKX010000447.1:0-2047 GCA_043768005.1 Novosphingobium sp.
CCAAACGGCCCGATCTGGTGCTCGACGAACTGCTGCGGGTGGGGCGCAAGGCTTTCGTTTCGTTCCCCAACTTCGCGCACTGGCGGGTGCGCGTCAGCCTGCTGTGGAACGGGCGCATGCCGGTAACGCGGCTGCTGCCGATCGCCTGGTACGAAACCCCCAATATCCACCACGTGACGGTGCGCGATTTCCGCCTGCTGGTGGCCGAAATGGGCTGCCGGGTGGAAGGCGAATGGTTTCTGTCTGGTGATAAGCGGATTGGCCCCGCGGCGGCGGCATGGCGCGCCGAACACGCGGTGTTTCTCCTGTCGCGGTGAGCGTCGTCCCGGACTTGATCCGGGACCGGTGGCAGTTCAGCGCACCCCTTCATCTTGGTGGCCAGCGGTCCCGGGTCAAGCCCGGGACGACGATGCATCATTCACCAACAGAACGCTGTCATCGCGCGCCAAAGCCCACAGGCTGAGCCCGGCGGCCTTGGCCCGCTGTACCGCCAGCGAGGTCGGCAGGGACACGCAGACCAGCGTGGTCGCTCCGCCTCGCACGGCCTTCTCGACAATCTCATAGCTGCACCGCGCGGTGCTGATCACGAAGCCGGGATCGAGCCGCTGCCCGGCCCGCGCGGTGGCTCCGATCAGTTTGTCCATGGCGTTGTGGCGGCCAACGTCTTCGCGCAGCAGACCGATTTCTCCATCGCAAGACGCCCAGGCTGCAGCATGGGCGGCGCCGGTCCGGCGGGTGAGCTCCTGCAAGGGCCGCAAAGCCCCCAGGCCGGCAAATATCGCCGCGGGTGCAATTTCCGCGTGTTTGGCAACGGCGGGCAATGGTCGGGCCACTTCCGCCAAATTGTCGATCCCGCACAGCCCGCAGCTCGATTCGGCCACTCTGGTGCGGACCCGCTCGGTCAACTTGTCGATCCCAAGGCCCGAAAGCTGCGCGCGCACCACCCAGCCGTTTTCAACTTCGGCGATCGCTAGATTCGAAATATCGGAAGACGTCTGGGCTAGGCCCTCACACAGCGCAAAACCCGTTGCAAAGTCTTCCAGGTCGGCGGGAGTGGCCATCATCACGGCATAGGACAAGCCGTTAAATTCCAGCGCCACCGGGGCTTCAGGCACCCAGTCACGCGTTACCGCGCGCCGGGTGCCGTCTGGCCTTACTTCGTGGATAGCGCTGCTCACATCCGCTTGAGCGTGCACAGCTTGTTGCCATCGGGATCGCGCAGGTAAGCGAGGTAAAGCGCGCCCATGCCGCCTTCGCGCACGCCTGGCGGATCTTCGATCGCGGTGCCGCCAGCGGCCACGCCGGCCTCGTGCCAGGCATTGGCCTGTTCAGGACTGTCGACGGCAAAGCCGATGGTGCAACCGTTGCCGGCCGTTGCCGGTTCGCCATTGATTGGCGGGGTGACGATGAAGATCCCGCTGTTGTGCATGTAGATCAGGCGGCCCTTGTCGTCCTGGATGGCGTCCTTGCCGCCCAGCGCCTTGAACGTGGCGTCATAAAACGCCTTCGATTTGGCGATATCGTTCGATCCCACCATATTGTGACTATACATCCGCTTCTCTCCATCGGTTGCGATATGCCACCCTATCCGATGCCAGAGCGCGGTCAATCGGTCTTGCTGCTGCTGTGGCGACAAACGCGCAATCGCGGGGACAACCCTGGCCGGGTATTCGCCATGGCCGCCATTTCCGTCTAGGCCCGCCGGCATGTCTGCAGCCCTGCGTCACGTCATCATCGATATCGGTTCAAACACCATCCGGCTTGAAGTGTTCGGAGCCGGGGTGGGCGATGTGCTGTACGATGACAAATTGGCTGCGGGCCTGGGCCGCGGAGTGGTGGCGCGCGGCCAGCTTGACCGGCGCAGCATGGCCGCAGCACTGCGCGAGCTGGAACGCTATGCTGCGCTGATCCGCCTGATCGATCCCGCCAGCCTGCAAGTCGTCGCCACCGCCGCGGTGCGCGATGCTGGCAATGGCGCGGCGTTCCTCGATGCGGTCCGCGCGCTTGGCCTGCCCGTGCAATTGCTTTCGGGCGAGGATGAGGCGCG
>JAYVKX010000448.1:0-4030 GCA_043768005.1 Novosphingobium sp.
CTTCACGGAGAGGTGGCAGAGTGGTCGAATGCACCGCACTCGAAATGCGGCATACCCGCGAGGGTATCCAGGGTTCGAATCCCTGCCTCTCCGCCAAGCTTTTGTAAAAAAATGGAAATCAACAGAAGCCACTCCGTTCCGGCTTGGATGCCTGGTCCTGAACGGCCGGGCTGCTCCACCGGCTCGTTGCATAGGATTACCCAGCGCAGTCGATTGGATCGCCCGCGCTCATGCGCGATATTGATGCTTGGATGTTGTCAGATTTTCGAGCATCGCTGCGGTCAAGGTATCCGGGAAGATGCCACCAACAGGAAGGATCCTACTTAGTGTTCAAAACCCGCATCACCGAAATGTTCGGTATCGAAACCCCGATCCTGATGGGCGGAATGACTGGCGTGGGCTATGGCGAGCTGGTGGCAGCGGTCGCCAATGCCGGGGCGCTTGGCTTTATCACTGCGCATATGTTTGAATCCGGGCAGGCCTTGTTCGATGAGATCGAGCTGACCCGCAAGCTGACTGACAAGCCGTTTGGCGTAAATCTGACGCTGCTACCCTCGATCAACCCCATCCCCTATGACGATTACCGCGAGGCGATCATCGCCAGCGGGATCAAGATCGTCGAGACTGCTGGCCGGGCGCCGTCCGATCATTTGCCGCGGTTCAAGGATAATGGCGTGACCGTGATCCACAAATGTACCTCGGTGCGGCATTCGGTGTCTGCGGTGAGCAAGGGCGTTGATATTATCAGCATCGATGGCTTTGAATGTGCCGGGCATCCGGGCGAGGATGATGTCGGGCTGATCGTGCTGCTGCCGGCAACAGTTGATGCGTTGCCCGGCGTTCCGATCGTGGCGAGCGGCGGCATGGCGGATGGGCGCAGTCTGGTGGCGGCGTTGGCGCTGGGAGCTGATGCGGTCAACATGGGGACGCGGTTTTGCGCCACGGTTGAGGCTCGGATCCATGATAATGTGAAGCACCGGATCGTTGCGAGCAGCGAGCTCGACACCATTCTGGTCGGCCGCACGCTGCGCAATACTGCCAGAGTTGCGCGCAATTCGATCTCAGAGCAAGTCGCTGAAATTCAACGTGATCCGACCCGCCCGTTTGAGGATGTCCGCGAATTGATGGCGGGCAAGCGGGGGCGTGAAAACGTGCTGCGCGATGGCGATACCGATGGCGGTATCTGGACTACGGGGCAAAGCCAGGCGCTGATCCACGATATCCCGACTTGCGCTGAGCTGGTCAGTAACATCATGGATCAGGCAGAGAATGTCCGCAGGACGCTTAGCGGCAATTAGCAAAACAGGGGTGCAAGACGGCTGCAACCGCCCTGCAACCACCCTACAACGCCCCCCGCAACTGCTTAACCCATCGGGTACATGATCTCTTTCGAGACCCCGTCGATCGCGCGCATCACCTCATCGGGCAGCACCAGATCGGCGGCGGCGAAAATGTCGTCAAGATGAGCCTCTTGGGTGACCCCGACGATTGTTGAGGCGACGAAATCATGCTGCTTTGACCAAGCGACGGCCATGGTCGCTGCGCTCATCCCTGCGTCTGCAGCAATCGCCATGAACCGCTCGGTCGAGGCGATCGCCTTGTCGTTGACAAACCGCTGCGCCATGCCGGCCTGCCGCCCGCCAAGCTCAAGATATTTGGAGAACCGCGCCAGATCGGGCCGGGCTCCGCCATTGTATTTGCCGGTCAGCACCCCGCCCGCGATCGGTGAATAGGGGATCAGGCTGACCCCTTCACGGCGACAGATCTCAGCCAGCTCGTCTTCGAACCTGCGGTTGTTGAGGCTGAAGTTGTTCTGGATCGTTTGATAGCGCGCCGTGCCCAGCCGCTCGGCGGTGGACAGGCTGTTCATCAGGCCCCAGGCATTTTCATTGGATGATCCCACGATCCGCACTTTGCCCGCGCGGATCAGCTCGTCCAGCACTTCCAGCGTTTCATCATAGGGGGTTTCATGATCCTGCCAATGGGTCTGGTAGAGATCGATATAATCGGTGCCCAGCTTGGTCAGACTGGCCTCAACTGCGCTGATGATGTTGTGCCGGTCCAGCGCGGTCTGTCCCGCGCGCAAGGGGGAGCGGAACCAGACGTGGCTTGGCCCGGATACTTTGGTGGCGAGGATGATGGCATCGCGGTTTTTGGTTTTCAGCCATTTTCCGATGATTTCCTCGGTACGGCCAGCATATTTGATGTCCGGCGGAACCGGATAGCCTTCTGCAGTATCGAAAAAATTGATCCCGGCATCGAACGAACGATCAAGAATGCGCAGCGAGGCGGCTTCATCCACCTGATTGCCAAAAGTCATGGTGCCCATGCAAATGTCTGACACGACTATGGCGGATTTACCCAAACGGCGGCTCTGCATGTTTCACTGGTCCTTTTGTTGAGCGCGGCATCAGTCGCTGACCTGCCGTGCCCCTTCACCGCAGCACGGTCAATCTCGCGCCGCGCCCTCGGCTGCGCGAAGCCTTGATGGAACCAATTGGGACATTGCCGGTTAGTCATCCTGAAGTGCGCGCCGGTCGAGGTCTGCTGGTTGTTTCAGGAGACCGATCATGGGTGAATATATCGACAAGGCCAAGGGCGCGGCGAATGAAGCGATCGGCAAGGCCAAGGCTGCCGCCGGTCAGCACACGAACAGCCCCGGACTGATCATCAAAGGGGCCACGCAGCAGGTCAAGGGTCATGCCCAGAAGATTTCAGCTGCGGTTAAGGGGTTGGCTGGCAATAAGATCTGACGATAATCATCGATCAATCAATCCGGATAGATTGAACTTGAATCAGTTTGCAATGGTGCTTCACCGAGGCCATTGCCAAGTACCCAGCGGCGTCATTGAGAAATGGCGTCGCTGGTTATTTATATAAATAACAACAATATCCACAAAATTATACCACTCAGGTGGAAGCAGGAACAAATATGTTCCCCGCAAGTTTAACTCTCAAGAAATGAAATTTCAAACATTTCAGGAGACTTCGAAATGCGACGGACAATCTTCGTGGCAGGCATCGCCGCCGCCGCACTCATCCCTGCGATGGCCAGCGCCCAAACCCAATCCAATTGTGAACGCCAGCGCTCCAACCGGGTTATCGGCACGGTTGCCGGTGCAGCGGTTGGGGGTGTGCTGGGCAATGTAATTGCCGGGCAGGGCGACAAGACCATCGGCACCGTAATCGGCGCGGTTGGCGGTGCGGTAGTTGGCAATCAGATCGCCAAGCCATCGGGCGATTGCCGCCATGCCTATGGCTATTATGATGAAAACAACCGTTGGCATACCACGGGTGTGAACTCGGCGGACGCCAGAGGTTATTATGATCGCAATGGCGATTGGATCGATGGCGCGCCGAATGGCTATTATGCCGATGGCAATCGATGGGTATCGAATTCCGGCATGCAGGGCGGCGATGGTTACTACAGCGCGCAAGGCGGCTGGGTTCCGGCATCGGTCAACGGCTATTACGATCGCAACGATCAGTGGGTCGCAGGCTCTGCCAGCGGATATTACGATAGCAATGGCCGCTGGGTCGCGGGCGGAACCACTGGTCATTATGATACCAATGGCCGCTGGGTCGCCGGTGTTGCCAGTGGCAGCCGTGACAGCAATGGCAAATGGATCGCCGATGCCCAGCCGGGCTATTATGACAGCAATGGCCGGTGGAATCTCGGCCAGACCATGGGCTATTATGATAGCCGGGGCCGGTGGATTTCAACCACCGCCCAGCAAGGTGGCTATGATCAGACTGGTCCGCGCGGCAGCATCCTGATGCAGGTGAGCCGGCTGGAGCAATATGTTCAAACGGCCAGTTTCCAGCACACGCTGAACCGTGGTCAAATCATCAGTGCCC
Source organism: Novosphingobium sp. (assembly GCA_043768005.1). Classification (GTDB taxonomy): domain Bacteria; phylum Pseudomonadota; class Alphaproteobacteria; order Sphingomonadales; family Sphingomonadaceae; genus Novosphingobium. The sequence continues at coordinate 3,859 of JAYVKX010000448.1, forward strand.
AGAGAGAACTGCGAAACATCCGTGCCCGCGAACGGCGTATGCGGCATGATCGTGCAGGCTATCTGTCTGCCCGCGATCAGGCCGGACTGCAGGCCCGGATCAATCGCTTGACCAACCGTTTACGGATCAATTCGTTCTGAACGACTGACCCGTTGGCAGTGCCTGCTGACCC
>JAYVKX010000449.1:0-3604 GCA_043768005.1 Novosphingobium sp.
AAAGTTGTGGTCAATGGCGCTGGCGCGGCGGCGATTGCCTGCACTGCACTGATCAAGGCGATGGGTGTACGCCATCAGAACGTCACCATGTGCGACCGGTCAGGCGTGATCTGGCGCGGCCGCGAAGGCGGGATGGACCAGTGGAAAAGCGCCCATGCGATCGATACCAACGCGCGCACTTTGGAAGAGGCACTGGTGGGTGCCGACATCTTCCTGGGTCTGTCCGCCGCCGGGGCGCTGACGCCCGAATATGTCGCGAAAATGGCCCCGCAGCCGATCATCTTCGCGATGGCCAACCCTGATCCTGAAATCACCCCGCCCGACGCCAAGCGGATCCGGCCTGATTGCATCGTCGCAACAGGGCGCTCGGATTATCCCAATCAGGTCAATAATGTGCTGGGCTTCCCGTTCATCTTCCGCGGCGCGCTGGATGTGCGCGCCACCGCGATCAATGACGAGATGAAGATCGCGGCGGCCCGCGCCATTGCCGATCTTGCCCGCCAGCAGGTGCCCGAAGAAGTCGCCGCAGCCTATGGCGGCAAGGCCCAGCAGTTTGGTCATGACTATATCATCCCCGCTCCGTTCGATCCGCGCCTGATGGAGGTGGTGTCCTCTGCCGTGGCCAAGGCGGCGATGGATACGGGCGTCGCCGGCAAGCCGATCGAGGATTTCGACGCCTATCGCCATGCACTGAAAAGCCGCCTCAACCCGACCACTTCGGTGCTGACCCAGGTCTATGCCCAGGCCAAGCTTGCGCCCAAACGGGTGGTCTTTGCCGAGGCTGAGAACGAGATTGTGCTGCGCGCGGCGATCCAGTTCCGCTCTGGCGGCTATGGCGAGCCGGTGCTGGTGGGCCGCACCAAGGCCGTACAAGAAAAGCTGATCGAGCTGGGGATCGAGGATCCCGACAGCTTTGAAATCCACAATTCCGCCAGCAGCCCGCATGTTCCGGCGATGGTCGCGCTGCTGTATGAGCGGCTCCATCGGCGCGGTTTCATGGAGCGTGATGTGCGCCGCATGGTCAATCAGGATCGCAATATCTTCGGCTCGGCGCTGGTCAAGCTCGGCCTTGCCGATGCGATGATCACCGGGGTTACCCGCCCGTTTGCCCAGACCATGCGCGAAGTCCGTCAGGTGCTGGACCCTGCGCCGGGCAAGGTGCCGTTCGGTATCCATTTGATGATCGGCAAGAATTACACGGTGTTCCTGGCCGATACCACGATCAACGAGCGGCCCAGCGCCGAAGAACTGGCGCATATCGCGCGCGGCACCGCCGAAGTGGCCCGCCGCCTGGGCCATGAGCCGCGCGTGGCGTTCCTCAGCTATTCAACCTTCGGCAATCCGCCGGGCCGATGGCTAGAGGGTATTCGCGGGGCAGTGCACCTGCTCGATGCCGATCCGCCGGGCTTTGAATATGAAGGCGAAATGGCGCCAGATGCGGCGCTCAACCCCACGGTAATGGCCAATTATCCGTTCTGCCGCCTCTCCGCGCCCGCCAATGTGCTGGTCATGCCGGGGCTGCAATCGGCCAATCTTTCGGCCAAGCTGCTGCGCGAGCTGGCGGGCAACGCCACGATCGGGCCGATGCTGATCGGGATGGAAATGCCGGTGCAGATCGCTGCGATGACCTCCAACGCGTCTGATGTACTGACGCTGGCGGTGCTAGCGGCGGCCGGGGTGGCTGGGTAGTCCATCACCCCGGCCCGTCGCCGGAACGACGCGATATCTAGCCCCAGGCGCGGTACATCCCATAGGCACTGGTCGCGGTCAGCACGATGCCGACCAGCAGCAGCATATGCCTGGGGTTGAAGCGTTTGGCGGCAAAAGCACCCAGCGGCGCAGCAGCAAGCCCGCCAATCAGCAGCCCCAGTGTGGCCCCCGCCACATCGGCCAGGCCAAGGTGGTAGATGAAAGCTGCCGAAACGGTGATCGTCAGGAAAAATTCGACGGTGTTGACCGTGCCCACCACCAGCCGCGGGTCCGCGCCCTGGATCAGCAGGTTCGATGTCACCACCGGACCCCAGCCGCCCCCGCCTGCCGCATCAAGAAACCCCCCAAACAGGCCCAGCGGAGCAATCAGCTTGGCTTCCTTATGCACATGCGCATAGTCCACGCCGCGCCAGAAGATGTAGATCCCGATGGCCGAAAGATACAGCAGCACGAACGGCTTGACCACGCTGGCATCCAGCGAGGTCAGCACATAGGCACCCAGCAGCCCGCCGATGATCCCCGGGATCATCAGGCGAAAGAACAGCCGCTTGTCCACATTGCCGTGGAGCAGGTGGCTGATCCCCGAAGTGGCGGTGGTGAAGCATTCGACGATATGTACCCGCTGCGATGCAATCGCCGGGGGGACGCCCAGCACCCCCACCAGCAATGTGTTGCAGATCACCCCGAACGCCATGCCCAGAGCGCCATCGACCAGCTGGGCAGCAAAACCCACCCCGATGAACGGCAGAAGATAGGCAAGATCAAAACTGCCAAAATGCATGGCCGGGCCGACTCCACAGAAATGTCGACTGTTTCGCTAGAGTTGAATCCACCCTCGCGCGAGAAAGTTTTTCAGTGCAGCGCCCAAACGAAATTATTGTGCGGCAGGTGGTGGGTTTGGCGAGATTGATTGCTGGCGTGGCTTGCGCGGCAGAATGTCTGCTTGCGACCAGTCGCGACCTTGAGTCAGTGTCGCAGCTTGGCCCGTCGCAGGACGTGTCCGGACGGGCGGCTTTTGGCTGGCTCTGTGAAATAGCCTCCGATGACTGGGGGGATTGGCAGAGGTTGGTGCCGACCTACTGGTAAACGCATAATTCCGCTTGTATCAAGCTCGAATACTGACAGTGCGGTTTACCAGCATCTTCTAGCTCTGATCAATGAGTCCTCAACCTACAAGGTGAGAATTTATGGCCAAGATCAAATATTTCATAGGTATCCTCGCCTTTACTGCCTGCGTCGGAAATTTTCCAGCGGGAATTGCGAACGCTCAGCAAACTACAAAGACTGCTCCGGTCGCACCTGCAAGGGATGCACTCGTGACACTCGAAAAAAATGCTTACGAGGCGTGGAAATCCAAGGACGCGAAGTTCTGGGATGAATTTCTGTCGGACAAGTTTGTCGGGTATGGTTCGTCGGGCAAACTAGACAAGGCATCGGCAACGAAGGAATATACAGGTGCCGACTGTGAGATCAGGAGTTACGCGCTGTCCGACGGTCAGATGAAACCGCTCGGTCATGGTGCGGCGCTGATCACTTATAAGACAACCATTGACGGCTTTTGCAGCGGACGGGAGATTCCGGCCAACAGTTGGGCAGCGAGCGTATATGTGCGCGACGGCAATCAGTGGAAAATAATCTTCCACGCCGAATCTCCGATTGTGGGTCCGGCAGCGATTGCCGCGCAGCCGGCCGCCAACGAGGAAGCATCTAAAGCTCACGAGGCCAGACCTGCCGCTCAAGATGCGGCCACCACTGCCATGGTTGCGGTCGAAAGGTCTCTTTGGGAAGGCTGGAGAGCGCGCGATACCAAAAAAATTGAGCAGCTGACAGCCAAGAATATTTCATTCATCAATATCTTTGGCACCTACCTCGCTACCAAGGCCGAGGCATTGAA
>JAYVKX010000450.1:0-2888 GCA_043768005.1 Novosphingobium sp.
GATGCACGGCCAGTTGAGACGGGCGGCGACCTGCTCGATGTGAGTCGATTTGCCGGTGCCGTGATAGCCCTGCACCATGACCCGGCGGTTGAATGCAAATCCGGCCAGGATCGCCAGCGTCGTGTCCGGATCGAACACATAGCTATCATCGTGATCGGGCACGCGTTCATCCGCTACGCTGAATGCGGGAACCTGCATGTCGATATCGATCCCGAAGTGCTCACGCACATCGAGCATACGGTCAGGCGCGTCCAGAATGGTGGTGGCGCGGCTATCGGGCTGGATGTTCTGGATGTCAGTCATTGTGGCAACCGCCTATACGGCAGCGCGCGCCGCTGCAATAAGGATTGAGTGGCAAATAGCGACTCGTCTTCGCGCAGGGTGGAGTTTATCATGAAGGTCTTCGGTTTCCCGCTCTCACCCTATGTCCGCAAGGTCCATCTGGTCGCTGCTGAAAAGGGCGTCGCGGTGGAAATGGTGCTGGGCAATCCCGGCAATCCCACGCCGGAATTCCTCGCCGCCAGCCCGTTTCGCAAGATTCCGGCGCTGCAGGACGGGGATTATACCCTGGCCGATTCGACCGCGATCGTAACCTATATCGATGCCAAGCATCCCGCCCAGCCGATCCTCCCGGCCGATCCCGCCGCGCGCGGCAAGGCCGTGTGGTTTGAAGAATTTGCCGATACGATCATGACAGCAGCAGGCGGCAAGGTGGTATTCAACCGCTTTGTCGGGCCCAAATTACTTGGCCTGCCCGGTGATGAGGCCGCCGCCCTGCAGGGGGTGAAGGAACTTGAACCGATCCTTGCCTATCTCGAAAGTCAGGCCCCGGGCGATGGCTGGCTGGCAGGCAGCGAGTTCAGCATTGGCGACATCGCCGTCGCATCCGTGTTGCGGACCTTGGGCTATGTCGGGTTCGAGCCTGATTCGGCCACCCATCCGGCTACCGCCGCCTGGTATGAGCGGGTCAAGGTGCGCCCGGCGTGGCAGGCCGTGGCGGCAACTGAACAGAAGATATTACCGGGCTGATTTATGTCAGCTTGGTGGCAACCTGGTGTTATTCTGGCGCAAAAATGACGGAGGACAGGCCATGAGTTACTTCGATGGTTTTGTGATTGCTGTACCTACTGCCAACAAGCAGAAATTCATCGATCATGCCCAATTTGCAGACAGCATCTTCATCGAATGGGGCGCGCTGCGAGTGATCGAATGCTGGGGCGATGATGTCCCCGATGGCAAACTCACCGATTTCCGCCGGGCGGTGCAGGCGGGCGATGACGAGACGGTGGTTTTCAGCTGGATCGAATGGCCCGACAAGCCCGCTCGCGATGCCGCCTATGCCCGGATGATGGCCCCCGATTTCAAGGATCCGCGCATGGATCAGGCGAGTAATCCGATGCCGTTCGATGCCAAGCGCATGATATTCGGCGGCTTTAGCCCGGTTGTTGACTTGGGAGAATGACCATGACCAATCCTGTGGGAACCCCGATCTGGTACGAGCTGCTGACCAACGAGCTGGCCAGGGCCACCCCGTTCTACCACGCCGTGCTAAACCTTGACATTGGCACCAAGGCAGATGCGAAAGCAGGCGGGATGGATTACCGGATGATCGGGCGCAGCGATGGCGGCTTTGTAGGCGGAGCGATGGCGCTTGATCCGGATATGATCGCCTCGGGGGTGAACCCTTGCTGGCTGACTTACTTTGGGGTCGATGATGTCGATGCCGTTGCGGCCAAAGCAACCAGTTTGGGCGGTGCCGTGCATATGCCCCCGGCCACGCTGGACGGGGTTGGGCGGATGGCAATGCTGGCCGATCCGCAGGGCGCAGCCTTTTATGTGATGCGCGGTGCCTCTGACCAGAGCAGCGACGTGTTTTCCGTGACCCAGGCCGGGCATGGCCGCTGGAACGAGCTTTCCACCAGCGATGCCCCCGCTGCGCTGGCTTTTTACCACGAGGTGCTGGGCCTCGCCCAGAACGGCGCGATGCCGATGGGGGAAGCGGGCGATTACAGCTTCATCGCCGTGGGCGGCACCACCATCGGCGCGATCAGCCCGGTGCTGGCACCCGGCGCAAAGCCCGCCTGGCTGACGTATTTCGGCGTCACCAGCGTGAGTTCCGCCAAGGCCGCTATCGAAGCAGGCGGCGGCACCGTGCTGATGGGACCACATGAAGTGCCCGGCGGTGACTGGATCGTGGTCGCCACCGATCCGCAGGGCGCTTGTTTTGGGGCAGTTGGCCCCAAGGGGGAATGACCATGACCCAGCCAAACGCAATCATCTGCCTGTGGTTCGATGGCACGGCCGAGGCAGCAGCGCGGTTCTATGCGGCCAATTTTCCCGATAGCGCCATCGGCCAGATTCAGCGCGCGCCGGGCGATTTTCCGGCAGGCAAGCAGGGCAATGTGCTGACGGTAGAATTCACCGTGATGGGCCTGCCCTGCCTTGGCCTAAACGGCGGGCCGATGATCACCCATAGCGAGGCGTTTTCGTTCCAGGTTTTAACCGATACGCAGGAAGAAACGGACCGCTACTGGGATGCGATAGTCGGCAATTCCGGTTCCCCCAGCCAGTGCGGCTGGTGCAAGGACGCTTGGGGGATTTCATGGCAGATCATCCCGCGCGTCCTCACCGCCGCGCTGTCGCACCCTGATCCGGCAGCCGCGGGCCGCGCGTTTCAGGCGATGATGGGCATGGGCAAGATAGATATCGCCGCGATCGAGACGGCGATCAGAGGATCCAGCGATGAATGAGCTTTCCGTAACCCGCCTGATTGCTGCCTCGCCCGCCAAAGTCTGGAGCATCATGACCGAGCGGATGGGCGAATGGTGGTGTCCCAAACCGTGGCGCGCCGTTGTAGAACGGTTTGACCACCAGCCCGGCGGCATCTC